>JAXDGI010000114.1:0-24616 GCA_034665145.1 Solirubrobacteraceae bacterium | reverse complement strand
TCGACGATCCAGCGCCGGGCCGACCCGGCGCCCGCGCTGACGCCGTATTCCTCACCGACCACCGCATCACCGGGCCGGGTGGTGGCCAGGTGCTCGCGCACGGCCCGCTCGACGGCCCGGTCGGCCTCGCTCACGGGCGTGAGATCGGGCTTGGTGTCGACGACGAGATCATCGGCCCGGAAGCGGGCCATGGTGATGGCATCGGCATCGTCGGCCAGCCCATGGGCGAGGGCGAGATCCGTCTCGGAGGCGGCCACGCGCGCATGGTACGCCGATAGGCTGAATCGTCATGGCCGCTGAAGACCTCCGGGAGGAGGCGATCCGAGTTCTCCAGGACCTGGTGCGCTTCAACACCGTCAACCCGCCCGGCAACGAGCGCGCTGCGATCGAGTACCTGGAGGCCTACACCGGAGAGGCGGGCTTCGCCACCCAGGTCCTGGGGGCCAGCGCCGAGCGGCCGAACCTGGTCGCCGATCTGCATGGCGCGCACCCCGGTCCCACGCTGTGCTTCCTCGGGCACGTGGACACGGTCCTGGCCGATGCGTCGGAGTGGCAGCGCGATCCCTGGTCGGGCGATGTCGCCGACGGCTACCTGTGGGGCCGGGGATCGCTCGACATGAAATCCCAGGTCGCCGCCGAGGCGGTGGCCGGAGTCGCCCTGGCCCGCCAGGGCTGGCGTCCGGCCCGGGGGACGCTGAAGCTCGTGTTCGTCGCCGACGAGGAGACGGGCGGCGACGTCGGCGCCCACTGGTTGTGTGAGAACCATCCCGACCTGGTCCGCTGCGACATGCTCATCAACGAGGGCGGCGGTGAGTCCTTCGAGTACGGTGGCAGCCGGCGCTACGGCGTCTGCTGCGCCGAGAAGGGCATCTTCCGCTTCAACGTGACCGCCCACGGCGCGGCGGGCCACGCGTCGCTGCCGCGGACCGGAGACAACGCGTTGCTCAAACTGGCTCCGGTCCTGGCCGCGCTCGCCTCCCCGCCCGAGGCCTACGCCATCACCGAGGGGCCGGCGGCGCTCCTGCGCGGGCTGGGGGAAGACCCCGACGACCCGGGCGCGGCGCTCGAGCGTCTGGCCACGAGCGATCCCCGACTGCGCACGCTGATCGAGCCGATGTTCGGGGTGACGCTCACCCCGACGATGGCGAGCGCCTCGGGCAAGATCAACGTGATCCCGTCGCGCGCCCAGGTTCGGATCGACTGCCGCGTTCCGCCCGGCCTGGGTGAGGAGGCGGCCCGAGAGCGCATCGAACAGGTTCTCGGCTCCGAGACCGATGCTCTGAGCATCGAGTTCACCGAGCAGGTGGTCGGCAACCAGTCACCGGTGCACTCCGAGCTGATGAGCGCGATCTCCGCCTGGGTGGGTCGCAACGATCCCGACGCCAGCACCGTCCCGGTCATCCTGCCCGGGTTCTCGGACTCGCGCTGGTTTCGCGACGCCTTTCCCGACTGCGTGGCCTACGGCTTCTTCCCCCAGCGCCATCAGGGTCTACTCGAGGCCGCGCCGCTTGTGCATAACGCCGACGAGCGGATCGACGTGCGCGATCTCGGCTTCGCCACCACCTTCTTCCGCGACATCGCCACCGACCTGCTCGGCTGAGCCGCTGCCGGGGAGCTCGCGGGTTGACCGCGGCAGGAGGGCGAGGCCAGCATAGACTCAGCCCATGCCGACGGAGGTATCCCCTCGCCTCGATCCCGACATCTTCCGGCTGCCGGTTGATCGCATCCGCGCCGGCTATTACTCCGACGCCTACTTCGTCTACACCAAGGAGTTGCTCGAGGCCGAGCGCAACCATCCCCACGTGACGATGCAAGTCTTCCAGAAGGAGAACTCGATCCTCGGCGGGATCGATGAGGCGATCGCCGTGCTCAAGACGTGCGCCGGGCGCAGCGTCGATGGGGAGTTTGTCTCCGCCTGGGACCAGCTCGAGGTGCATGCCCTGCACGAGGGCGACCGCATCGCGCCGCGCGAGACCGTGATGACGATCGAGGGCGACTACTCCCTCTTCGCCCATCTCGAGACGGTGTACCTGGGTAGTCTGGCCCGGCGGTCGCTGATCATGCGCAACGTCAACGAGGTTGTGCGCGCAGCGGGCGGCAAGCAGGTGCTGTTCTTTCCCGCCCGCCACGATCACTGGCTCGTGCAGACAGGAGACGGCTGGGCCGCCCATGTCGCGGGGGCCATCGGCGTCTCCACCGATGCCCAGGCCTCCTGGTGGGGCGGCCGGGGAGTCGGCACCGTCCCGCACGGCCTGATCGCCGCCTACGGCGGGGACACGGTCAAGGCGGCCACCAAGTTCGCCGACCGCTATCACCAGGAGATGAACATCACCGTTCTCGTCGACTTCGAGAACGACTCAGTCAAGACCGCCCTCGACGTCGCCGCGGCACTCGGACCGCGGCTGTGGGGGGTGCGCCTGGATACCTCTGAGCAACTCGTCGACCGCTCGCTGTGGGAGGAGATGGGCGGTTTCAAGCCCACCGGCGTCAACCCCCGGCTGGTGGAGAAGGTCCGCGGCGCGCTCGACGGCGCCGGCTTCCCCGACGTGCGGATCGTCGTCTCGGGCGGCTTCAACGCCGCCCGGATCAGGGAATTTGAGGCGGCCGGCGTGGCCGTCGACGCCTACGGCGTCGGATCCTCGCTGCTGCGCGGGGCAAACGACTTCACCGCGGACATCGTCCTGCTCGAGGGCCAGCCGTGTGCCAAGGCCGGGCGGGGCTACGCGCCCAATCCTCGCCTGTCGAGGGTTCAGTAATTCGGTCCCGCCGCCGATGATGGTCTGGTTCGGATGCTGAGCGCTGCCATCATCACCGCGACCACCGCTGCGCACACGAGCAATCAGCCGGTTCTCAGCTCCGGGGGGTTTGACTTCGTCGCCACCCTCCAGCAATGGTTGCCGCTGGTCTTCATGGGCATCCTCGTGGGGGCTGTGGTCATCCTCGTCCGGGCCATGCCACGGACGCGTCCCGAGCAGATCCGCCCTGACACGACGCCGACGATCACCTGGTCAGAGATCGCCGGCGCCGATGAGGCTAAGGAGGAACTGCGTGAGGTGGTCGATTACCTGCGCGACGCCGGGCGTTTCAAGGGTCTGGGCGCGAAGGTGCCCAAGGGGATCCTGCTGTACGGGCCGCCCGGCACCGGCAAGACCCTGCTGGCCAAGGCCGCCGCCCACGAATCGGGCGCGGTCTTCTTCTCGCAGTCGGCGGCGTCGTTCGTGGAGATGTTCGTCGGCGTCGGCGCCGCCCGCATCCGCCGCCTGTTCCGGGAGGCGCGCAAGCACGCACCAGCCATCGTGTTCATCGACGAGCTCGACGCCGTCGGCGGCAAGCGCGGGATGGACAGCAAGGAGCACGACCAGACCCTCAATCAGCTGCTGGTGGAGATGGACGGTTTCACGACCAGCGGCGATGTGGTCGTCATCGCCGCGTCCAACCTGCTGGACAAGCTCGATCCGGCGCTTCTGCGACCGGGCCGCTTTGACCGCCAGATCTTCGTTTCCCCGCCTGATGTCGTCGGCCGCGAGGCCATCCTCAAGGTTCATTCGCGCGGAAAGCCGGTGGGCACGGAGGTCGACTACCGCCTCCTGGCCCGACAGACCTCAGGCCTCACCGGTGCCGACCTGGCCAACATCTGCAACGAGGCGGCCATCAACGCGGCACGCCGCTGGTCGCAAACGATTGAAACCGAGGACTTCGACCACGCGCTCGAGCGGGTCATCGCCGGCATGCAGTCGCGGCGCACCCTCACCGACCATGAACGCCGGGTCGTCGCCTACCACGAGGCCGGACATGCGCTCTGCGGCGAGCTGTTGCCCTCGGTCGACCCCGTCCACCGCATCTCCATCGTGCCCCGCGGTCAGGCCCTCGGCTACACGCTCAGCCTCCCCGCCGAGGATCGCTATCTCAAGACTCGCGAGGAGCTGATCGACCTCATGACCATGGCCCTCGGCGGACGGGCAGCCGAGGAGCTCGTGTTTGGCTCGGTGACCACCGGCGCGGGAGACGATCTGCGTCGCGTGGCCGAGATCGCCCACGCGATGGTTCACGAGTACGCGATGGGTACCGGCTTCACCTCGCTGCGCCTGGCCGGCAAGAGCGTGTCTGACGCGACCCTGCGCTCCAGCGACCACGAGGTCCGCGAACTGGCCGACGAGGCGATGCGAGCGGCGACCAGCATCCTTGATCAGCACCGGCCCCAGCTCGACGAGCTGGCCGCCACGCTCCTGGCCAAGGAGGTCGTCGAGCGCGATGACATCCGCCGGGTCATGAACGGCGTCAAGGCGGCCACGCCAGCCCGGGGCTCGAGCTCACGCATCGGCTTGGCCGCGGCCACCGCGGCCAATCCGGCGCGACCGCTCCACGGCTCCCGCGACGAGGCCCATTGAGCGAGGGGCCGCGAGCCGCCGGTATCCTCCCCGGCCGATGCTCTCCGCGATTGACCACGTCGGTGTCGCCGTTGCCAACATCGATGACGCACTGGTTCTCTACCGGGATGCCCTCGGGATGCCTCTTGTCCACCGCGAGACGGTTTCAGAACAGGGCGTAGACGCCGCATTGCTCGATGTCGGCGATGGGCACATCGAACTCCTGCAGCCGCTGCACCCCGACACGCCGGTCGGCAAGTTCCTGGCTCGTCGCGGTTCGGGCCTGCACCACGTGGCCTACCGGGTCGCCTCCGTATCGGCCACGCTCGAGGCGGCGCGGGCCGCCGGGCTGCGCCTCATCGACGAGCAGCCTCGGACGGGTATCCGCGGCTCCAGCGTCGCTTTTCTTCACCCCGCCTCGACCGGCGGGGTCCTCACCGAAATCGTCTCGCCTGCGGCGGAAGGACACTGACATGGCCGATAGACCTCAGAAGATCAACATTGGCTTCCTCGGCGGACCGGTGCTCAGCGCCCGCGTCGCCCCCGATGAGCTCAGCAAGCTGCGCCAGGCGCTGGGTGCGCACCGGTGGCACGAGCTGACCGCCGAGGACGGCATGATTGCCCTCGATCTCGAGAAGGTCGTGTACGTGCTCGTCGACACCGAGGGGCACCGGGTCGGGTTCGGGATCGGGAGCTGAGCGCGACCGCGCGAGGGCTCGTCCTGCAGCACGGTCCACAGGGCCCGGCCGCCCGGCTGGGCGAGTGGCTGGGCGCACGCGGCATCGACTACGAGCTGAACCGGGCGTGGACCGACCCGGTGCCGGGTGACGCCCGGCGCTACGCGTTCATCGCCTCCCTGGGCGCCGCCCAGTCGGTCAATGACCCCGATCCGCCCTGGATCGCCGCGCAGGTCGACCTGCTGCGCGATGCCGTGTCCAGCGCGGTTCCCGTGCTTGGCCTGTGCTGGGGGGGTCAGGCGTTGTCGGTGGCCATGGGCGGGTGGGTCGGACCCGCGGCCAGATCGCAGACCGGATGGCTGGCCGTGTCCAGCACCGATCCCGACGTGCCCGAGGGCCCCTGGCTTCATTATCACTACGAGACCTTCACGGTCCCGCCCGGCGCGGTCGAGCTCGCCCGGAGTCCGGCCGGGCCGGCCGCCTTTCGCGCGGGACGCAACCTCGGCCTGCAGTTCCATCCGGAGGCGACCGCGACGATGGGCGAGATCTGGGGACACAGCGATCCCAACCGGTCCCGTGCCGGCGTACAGGCCCTGGCTAGCGAAGGCGCGCGCTTGGAGGGTGCGGCCCGCATGCAGGCCTTCGCCCTGTTCGACGCCTGGTACCGCACCGTCTGATGAGGCGGCCGGTCACCTAGTGTCCGGCGTGGAAATTCGGTGGCAGTCTTGCGGCGTCTGGAGGATTCGGTTGCGGAGGACCCCGATGCCCTCGATCTCGAGCTCGATCTCATCGCCGGGCTGCAGCCAGCGGCCGTCACCGTGCTCGAGGATGCAGCCCCGGCCCACCGTGCCCGAGCCGATCACCTCACCGCGGCTCAGGCCGGGAGTGTTGCGGGCCGCGGCCTCGAGCAGCTGATCCCAGCTGTAGTGCATGCCGCCGGTGCGGGAGTCAGTCCGTACCTCCCCGTTGACGCGGGCAATGGCCCGCAGGTCGAGATCGGCGGGTAGCTCATCGGGGCTGACGAGGACCGGGCCGAGCGCGGTAGCGAAGTCCTTGCCCTTGGCCGGCCCCAGCCCGACCGACATTTCCAGCCCCTGAAGATCGCGGGCCGAGAAGTCGTTCATGATCGTGAAGCCCTCGGGCCGGCCGCCGTCGCCGATCACGCAGGCCAGCTCGAGCTCGTAGTCCAGGCGCTCCGTGTCGGGCGGCTTGGGGATCTCCTCTCCGTCGCGGTACACGGCCCCGGGATTGGAGAAGTAGAACACCGGGATCTGATACCAGGCCTCCGGGACCTCCTGGCCACGGTTGCGGCGCGCGTTGGTGATGTGCTCGGCAAAGGCCATGAAGTCGCGGATCGAGGCCGGCCGGCCGTCGGGGTATGGGCGTCTCATCGCTTGAACAACGTCGACAGGACGACCTCGGTCACCGTCCGCGTGACCCCGTCTGAGGCGCGGATTCGCTCCAGGGCCAGCTCGAGCCCCTTGGTGTCGTCCGCCATCACGTGCAGCAGCGCGCTGGCCTCACCGGCCACGGTGTGCGCGGCGATCACGCCCGGTTCGCGCTCCACTGCCGCCTTGATCGCTCCCGCGGCCATGTTGCCCTCGCAGTAGAGGTCGACGAAGGCCTCCGCGTGCCACCCGAAGGCCTGGGGATCGACGATCGCCGTGTAACCGAGGACCACCCCGCCGCGCTCGAGGCGGTCGACCCGCCGTTTGACGGCCGGAGCGCTGAGATGGACATGGTGGCCGATGTCCTGGAAGGAGCGCCGGGCATTCTCGCGGAGCAGCGCAACGATTGTTCGGTCGACTTCGTCCATAAGGGGGTGCCCAGTCCATGGTACGCAATGTTTCGCTCTTGTGATGGCGCTTGTAGGCACGGATCATTGTCCGGTGACCACCTCAGCCATCCAGATACCTCACGCCTCGACGCCCGACGTGATGCCGGTCCATGGGATCGACCACCTCGAGTTCTACGTCGGCAACGCCGCGCAGGCGGCCTACTTCTACACACGGGCCTACGGCTTCACCGAGACCGCCTACCGCGGCCTGGAGACCGGGTCGCGGGACCGCGTCGCGCACGTCCTCGAGCAGGGCCGCATCCGCCTCGTCCTCACCGGCACCCTCACCGGCGAGGACGAGATCGCCGAGCATCACCGCCGCCACGGCGATGGCGTCATCTCGATCGCGCTCAGCGTGCCCGACGCGACCGCCGCCTACGAGTACGCCGTGGGCCACGGGGCCCGCGGACTGCGCACGCCTTGGGAGGAGACCGACGAGCACGGCACGGTCCGGATGGCCTCGGTGGCCACCTACGGCGAGACTCGGCACCTGTTCGTCGAGCGCGCCGCGTACCAGGGTGCCTTCCTGCCTGGCTACCAGGCGCGCGGCACCCCCGACCGCAGCGGGGACTCGCTCCTGGTCGGGATTGACCACGTGGTCGGCAACGTCGAGCTGGGACATATGGAGGAATGGGTCCGCTACTACGAGCGCGTGTTCGGCATGACCGAGCTCATCCACTTCTCCGACGAGGCCATCTCCACCGAGTACTCGGCGCTGATGTCCAAGGTCGTCACCGACGGCTCGGGCCGCATCAAGTTCCCGATCAACGAGCCCGCACAGGGCAAGCGCAAGTCCCAGATCGAGGAGTACCTCGACTTCTACCGGGGCGCCGGCGTGCAGCACATCGCCGTCTCGACCACCGACATCGTGTCCACCGTGGCCGAGCTCGGCGCCCGGGGTGTCGAGTTCCTGCCCATCCCCGAGTCCTACTACGCCGACGTCCCCGAGCGGATCGGCGAGATCAAGGAGGACGTGGCCGACCTGCGGCGCTTGGGCATCCTCGTCGACCGCGACGAGGAGGGCTACCTGTTGCAGATCTTCACCAAGGCAGTGGGTGATCGCCCCACCGTCTTCCTCGAGCTGATCGAGCGCCACGGTGCCCGTGGCTTCGGGGAGGGCAACTTCAAGGCCCTGTTCGAGGCGCTCGAGCGCGAGCAGGACCGGCGAGGCAACCTCTAGGGGTCCCCGGGCCGATGCGCTACGAGACCCGGGGGCGGCTGCCCGCCAAGCGCCACGTGGCCTTCCGCGAGAACGGGACGCTGCTGACGGAGGAGGTAATGGGCTTCGAGGGCTTCTCGGGCAACGAGAGCATCCTCTATCACCTGCAGACGCCCTGCCGGATCACCGAGCTCGGCTCGTTCACGCCCATCGTGCGTGAGGAGTGGGTCCCTGATGCCCACGCTCACCGCCTGTTTGACTCGCGTCAGGTGCCCGCCGGCGGCGACCCGATCACCGGCCGTCGCCTGCTCATGTTCAACGACGACGTGGAGATCGCCGTCGCGCGCCCCACCGTCTCCCAGGACTACTTCTATCGGAATGGTGAGGGTGACGAGGTGATCTTTGTCCACGAGGGTTCGGGCGAACTCGAGACAACCTTCGGCACGCTTGCCTACCGCGAGCACGACTACGTGGTCATCCCGCGCGGGACGACCTATCGCTTCCGACCCGCCGACGATCAGCTGTGGCTGACCTTCACCACGCCCGGAGAAATCGAGACGCCCAACCGGTATCGCAACCGCTATGGGCAGCTGCTCGAGCATGCGCCCTACTCCCACCGAGACTTTCATCCTCCCGCGCAGCTCCTCACCCACCGGGAGGCCGGCGATCATGAACTCACCGTCCGCGTGCGCGGCGGCTACCAGCGCTACGGGCTCGATTACCACCCGCTGGACGTCGTCGGCTGGGACGGTTACGTGTATCCGTACACCTTCAACATCGCTGACTTCGAACCCGTCGCCGGACGCGTCCACATGCCGCCACCGGTCCATCAGACCTTCCAGGGCCCGAACTTCGTCATCTGCTCCTTCTGCCCGCGGATGCTCGATTGGGAAGCGGACCCCACCCACCCGGCGATCCCGATCCCCTACAACCACTCCAACCTGCAGAGCGAGGAGATGATCTATTACGTCTCCGGGGACTTCGGCTCGCGCCGCGGTGTGGATGTCGGATCGATCACCCTGCATCCTTCCGGCCTGCCCCACGGCCCGCAGCCGGGACTGGCCGAGAAGTCGATCGGCCAGCGCTGGACCAAGGAGCTGGCCGTCATGTGCGACACCTTCCGCCCCCTGCGGCTCACCCCCCTCGCGGCGGGCATCGACGACGGTCAGTACGCCCTCTCCTGGGCGCCGGACAAGCAGCCGGTGAGCGCCAGTGTTTGAGGAGGGTCAGCTCTACGCCCCCGTGACGACCGGCGCCGATGGGGCCGTCACCGTCCACCTCGACGAGGCTCACCCCGGCTTTGGCGATCCGGAGTACCGCGCTCGGCGCAACCACATCGCTGCCCGGGCCCTGAGCTGGGCACCCGGCGAGCCGATTCCGCACGTCGCCTACACCGAAGCCGAGCAGAACGTGTGGCGCACGGTGTGCCGGGAACTGGCCGCCAAGCATGAGCGGCTGGCCTGTGCTGAGTATCGCGAGGCGATGACCCGGCTCGATCTGCCGGTTGACCGCATTCCACAGCTCGACGAGGTGACCACTCGCCTCGAGCCGCTCACCAGCTTCGGTTACCACCCCGCCGCCGGTCTCGTCCCGTTTGATCTGTTCTACGGATCCCTGGCCGACGGTGTGTTTCATTCCACCCAGTACGTCCGCCATCACGCACGGCCGCTCTACACCCCCGAGCCAGACCTCATCCACGAGGTGATCGGACACGGAGGACTGCTGGCCAGCCCGCGTCTGGCCGAGCTCAACCGCCTGGCCGGCGAAGCGGCACGGCGGCTGGAGACCAAGGCCGGACGGGACTTCTTTGCCCGCGTGTTCTGGTTCTCGATCGAGTTCGGCGTGGTCTGGGAGTCGGACCCCACCCGCCCCTCCAGCCACCCCGAGCTGCATGCCTACGGGGCCGGGCTCCTGTCCTCCTATGGGGAGATCGAGGAGTTCCGCGGCGCTGACATTCGTCCTCTCGACGTTGGCGCCATGGGGGTTCAGGACTATGACATCACGCACTATCAGCCCGTCCTCTTCGCAGCGGACGGGGTCGAACATCTGCTCGAGGTGGTGGGAGGCTTCTTCGCAGGGTGCGACGACGACGCACCGGCGAGGCTAGGGGTCGCGGTACACAGCCGCGCGTGACGGAGAGCGCGCTATGAGGTCGGTGATCGCGCGAGGGCCACTACGGCGCTCGCGCGGTCACCGCTGCGCCGCGGCTTCTACAGTCTCCGGCCGTGTCCGTGCTCGATCTCGACCGCCGCCTGCTCCTCTACGCCCGGACGCACGGGCACTCCCCGCTCGCTGACCGGTTCGTCGCTGACGGCTCGCGCCTCGGTGAGCACGCCGCCTGCTGGCTGGTCCTGGGCGCCGGCGGGGCGCTCTTCGACGGCGCTGATGGCCGTCGCCGCCGCTGGCTGCGGGGCATGCGGGTCGTGGCCGGCGCGTACGTGGTCAACTACGCCGTCAAGGTGACCGTCCGCCGCCACCGTCCGGAGTTGGCCGGCCTGCCGCCGCTGACCTCCACCGTCTCGCAGTTGTCCTTTCCCAGCGCTCACGCCACCTCATCCTTCGCCGCCGCCCGGGCCTACCGCGGCCTGGCCGCCGCGCCGGCGCTGTATGGCGCCGCCCTCGCCTTGGCGGTGAGCCGCCCGTACCTCGGCGTGCACTACCCCTCCGACGTGGTCACCGGCGCCGCGCTCGGCACCCTGATCGCCTCGAGGTGGCCGGCGTGCCGATGAAGGTCGGAATCGTGGGCATGCCCAACGCCGGAAAGTCCTCCCTGTTCACCGCCCTGACCGGCGTGGCCGCCGAGGCGGCCAACTACCCCTTCACGACGATCGAGCCCAACGTGGCCATCGTCCCGGTGCAGGACGAGCGACTGAACGCCGTGGCGCAGACCGTCCGTGCCTCCAAGGTGGTGCCCGACACGATCGCCTTCCACGACATCGCCGGGCTGGTCGCCGGCGCGCACCGCGGCGAGGGTCTGGGCAATCAGTTTCTGGCCAACATCCGCGAGACCGATGCGATCGTCCACGTCGTCCGGGCCCACGGCGACGCCAGTGTGGTCCATCCCGAGGGACGAGTCGACCCACTCGCCGACATCGAGACGATCGAGACCGAGCTGATCTACGCCGACCTCGAGCAGGCCGAGCGCCGTCTCGAGCGTGTCGTCCGCACCGCCCGCGGCGGTGAGCGCCACGCGATCGCCGAGGAGGGCTGGCTGCGCGCCGTGATCCAGGCCCTTCAGGCGGGCCGGCCGGCCCGCACCGTACCCGCCCCAGCCGACGCCGCCGGCGCCATGGCCCTTCTCTCGCCCCTGACGGCCAAGCCGGTGCTGTTCGTCGCCAACGTCGACGAGGGATCCGGCGAGGTTCCGTCGGTCATCGCCGAGCATGCCGCCGCTCAGGGCGCGCGAGCCGTCGCCGTCTCCGCCCGGCTCGAAGCCGAGCTGATCGAGCTGACCGAGGCGGATGCCGCGGCCATGCGCGAGGACCTCGGGCTGGCGCAATCAACCCTGCAGACGGTCGTCCGGGGCGCATTCGCGTTGCTGGACCTGGTGACCTTCCTCACCGCCGGTGAGGCCAAGCCGGCCCAGTCCTGGCACTTGCGCCGCGGGCTCTCGGTCTGGCACGCCGCCGGCCAGATCCACTCCGACATCCAGCGCGGATTCGTGCGTGCCGAGGTGATCGGCTGGGAGCAGCTGACCGACGCCGGCGGCTACGCCGGGGCCCGTGAGCGGGGCACGCTGCGCCTCGAGGGCCGCGACTACGTGGTCGCCGACGGCGACGTGATCACGGTCAAGTTCACGCCCTGACCGGCTCTGGGTCTACAGGTCGGTCACCGAGCCGGCCGCCTCGAGGCGATCGGCCAGGCGATTCATGGCGTGAGCGCGCGCGGCCCGCGCTCCCTTGACCAGATCGGTGGGGCCGTCCGGGGGTGGCTCGAGCGCGGGCGGGCGCAGGGTGGCGATGTCGCGAAAGGCGCGCAGCTGCTCGGCGTTGTCGGTGAGAGCCGCAGCGATCCGGGGGCGCTCCTGGGCGGCAGCAGCGATCGCCCCGTCCAGTGAACCGTGGCGCTGCAGCAACGACGCCGCGGTCTTGGCCCCGATGCCCGGGGCGCCCGGGAGCCCATCGGAGGGATCCCCACGTAGCGCGATGAAGTCGGGGACCAGCGCGGGGCCGATGCCATAGCGGGCCTTCACTTCCTCGCGATCGACCTCCTCAAAGCCGCTCGAACCCTGCTTGAGGAACACGACGCTGACCCGCTCGGCTGCGCATTGGTACATGTCGCGGTCGCCGGTCATGATCAGTCCCTGGCCGCCGGCCTGCGCCTCGGCTGCGGCCAGCGCGCCGAGCAGATCGTCGGCCTCGAGGCCGGGGTCGGTCATGCAGCGCCAGCCGAAGGCCTCGAACAGGTCCGGGGCCTGGTCGAACTGCCATTGCAGATCGTCGGGTACCGGCGGACGCTGAGCGTGGTAGCCGGGATACAGCTCGACGCGATAGGCCGCGGCCTCCGCACCGAAGCAGACCACGATCGCCCGCGGGTCCTTGTCGGCGGCGATGCGGAGGATCAGGTTGACCGCCCCGAGCAGGGCGTTCACGGGCCGCTCAGCGGCGCCGGTGATCGAGTCGGGCAGCGCGAAGAACGAGCGGTACAGGACGAAGGGGCCGTCGATGGCCAGTAACGGGCCAGGCATAGCGGGCCAGCCTACCCGTCGGCAGCGCCGGGCCGGCTCCGCGCTGCAGCCTGAGGAGCGCAGCCAGCTGGACCCGGGCGGCGGCGCGCAGCCGCGCGGCCCTCGCCGGGACCGCGGTCACGGACGGGCCGACCAGCGACCCGAGCTCGACTCGATAGGTCCCGGGTCGGGGGATGGCGTGGGTGTAGCTTCCGGTGGCGCTGAGCCGGCCCCGGGCGATCGTCCGCCAGCCGGTGGGCCGCCGCGCCTGGACGAGGTAGGTGGCACCTGAACGGGCCGGAAACACGCGGCCGCTCAGGCGCGTGGCGGTGGCGTTGGTGGTGATCGTCGTGAACGCGGCATCGGTAGCCAGGAGCCCGAAGGCCTGCTGCAGTTGCCCTCCGGAGACGGTCGTCGTGCCCCGCGTGCCGGCCACCTCGGCCTGGATGATCCGCGGCGAGATCCCGTGCCGGGTCACCTTGATCCCGATCAACGTGCCCTTGAGCAGGCTGCCCAGCTGGCCCGCGGCAGCGCTCAGGCTGAGCTGCTTGCCCCACTGGTGGTAGGGATCGCCGCCCGCGCCGTCGTACGGGTCGGGAACACCGCGCAGCCACGGCTCCGGGCTCGACCCCGGCCACGCGTTCTGGACGTCCTCGGTGTAGCCGCCCGAGCTGGCGAAGAAGTAGGTCACGGCCGGCTGCCCGTGATAGGTGACGATCTGACCGCGGGTGGCCTGCACCGCCGCGTCGGTGGCGGGAGTTTCCGCCCCCACGCCGCCGTACATCTGAGACCGCGTGTCGCTGTACAGGTCGTAGCCACTGCCTGACACCGTCGTGGTGATGGCGTAGGTGCGGGCGGCGACGGCCTGCGCCTGCAGGGCTTGGGCGGCCCAGCTCGCGGGCATCTCCTCCGCCACGACACCGCGAACGTAGTCATCGAGTCCGACCGCATCGACCGTCTGCACGCCGCCCTGGCCGTCGGGGCGAAACTGCAGCTGGCCGCGGTAGGTGCCCTGGCCGGGGACCGTGAGGGGTGCGCTGCCGCTCACCGCCAGCGGCGGCGCGAAGGTCGGACCGACCCGCTTCCCGGTGGCGGCAATGATGGCCACGCGGCCGGTGGCCAGCGGCTTGACCGTGTAGGTCTGTGTGGAACTCAGTCTCGTGCCCCCCGCCGCCGAAGCCCCGGAGAACGCCGCCGGGCCGGTGGAGATCAGGACGCGTACGGTCTGATTAGAGTCGGTCGTGCCCAGCGCCGTACCCTGGTAGTAGTGGCCGAGGATGGCCTGGTAGCCGGCTCCGTGCAGCGCGTAGCCGTAGGCTCCGTACTGGCTCATGCCGATCCCGTGGCCGTCCCCGCCGCCGCGGATGTAGAAGGTGCTTGCCGCCCGCGCGGACGGGGCAGCCAGGAGTACGGCTGTGACAAAGGCCAGCGCCAGGTACAGGCGACGGCGGGGTATGGCTAGGTTTAGATACGGTGCCAGGGTGAGCGAGCGCAAAGCTTCAGATGTATTTGTCGAGTGCCTCGAGGCCGAGGGCGTGCAGTACGTGTTCGGCATCCCGGGGGAGGAAACACTTGATTTGAACGAGTCGTTGTCTGACTCCACGGTGCAGTTCATTCCCGTCCGCCATGAGCAGGGCGGCGCGTATATGGCCGATGCCTACGGGCGCCTGACCGGCCGCGCCGGCGTCTGTTTGGGCACGCTCGGCCCCGGGGCGACGAACCTCCTGACCGCGGTGGCCGACGCCTTCCTGGACCGGGCTCCCCTGGTTGCGCTGACGGGTCAGTCCGACCTCGAACGGATGCACAAGGAGTCACACCAGTACATCGACCTCATCGGCATCATGCGCCCGGTGGTTAAGTGGAATGCACGGGTTTCCAGTCCGGAAATCGTGCCCGAAGTGGTTCGCAAGGCGTTCAAAGTGGCCGAATCAGAGAAGCCGGGCTCGACTCATCTGGAGCTTCCCGAGGACGTGATGAGCCGCCCGCTCGACGCTTCACCCCTTCCCCGGCACGCCCCGGTGCGCCCCGAGCCGGGGCTGAGCGAGCTCGGCCGCGCCGCCGAGATCATCAACCGGGCCGAGAACCCAGTCATCCTGGCCGGCAACGGCGCCATTCGCGGCCACGCCAGCCGGGCGCTGCGCGCCTTCGTTCACACCACGGGCATCCCGGTCGCCGAGACCTTCATGGCCAAGGGACTGATCGACTACGAAGATTCCCTCGCCCTGGGCACGGTCGGCCTGCAGTCGCGCGATTACGCGATGGCAGGCTTCGATGAGGCCGATGTGGTGATCGCCGTCGGCTTTGACCTCGTCGAGCACGCTCCCGAGCACTGGAACCCCCGCAGCGACAAGCGGATCGTCATGATCGACACGGTCGCCGCGGAGATCGACGAGTTCTTCATCCCCGAGGTCGAGCTCGTCGGCGACATCGCCCACGTGCTGGCCCGCCTCGCCGCCGGCTGCGAGCGCACGCCGTCGGTTCCCGCCGGATCGGACCGGCTGCGCCATCTCGTGCTCGGCGCGCTGAGCGACGCCCGCACCGACGACCACTTCCCCATGCGTCCCCCCCGGATCCTGGCCGACATCCGCGAGGCGCTCGGCCCCAGCGACCTGCTCGTGTCCGACGTCGGTCTGCACAAGCTGTGGATCGGCCGCATGTTCCCCGCCCACGAGCCGGGCACGGTGTTGATCGCCAACGGTCTGGCCGGGATGGGCTTCGCGCTCCCGACGGCGATCGCCGCCAAGCTCGTCGATCCGCACCGTCACGTGGTCACCGTCAGCGGCGACGGAGGCTTTCTCATGAACTGCCAGGAGCTCGAGACGGCCGTCCGCCTCAAGACGCCGGTCGTCAACATCCTCTGGGAGAACAGCCAGTTCGGTTCGATCGTCTGGAAGCAGGACAAGAAGTTCGGGCGTCACTTCGGCGTGGACTTCGGCAATCCCGACTTCGTCAAGCTGGCCGAGGCGTTCGGCATGCCCGCCTGGCGCTGCGCCTCCGCTGATGAGTTTGCCCAGCGCCTGCAGGGCGCGCTGGCCCTCGATGTCCCCTCGCTGATCGTGGTGCCGATCGACTATTCGGTCGACGTGGCCATCTCCCGCGAGCTGGGCTCCGAGCTGGTCGCCACCTGAGCGCCAGCCGTTAGCGCCCGGACGACGTCTGCGATGACCGCGTAGGGCCCACGCTGCAGCTGATCGAAACTGACCCGCAGCACGGTGAATCCAGCCGCCCGCAGGTCCGCCTCCTTGCGCCGGTCGTGCTCAAAGGCCCGCCGCGTTGAGTGGAAGCGAAACCCGTCCACCTCAACGATCACCTTGTGCTCGGGCCAGAAGAAGTCCACCTCGTAGCCGGCCACCCTCGCATTGATCCGTGGTGGGGGCAGACGGGCCCGGCGGATGAGGTCGAGAAACAGCTCTTCGGCCTCGGATCGGGCAGGGTCGCCGTCGTGTTCGCACGCTCGAGCAGCGCTCGCAGACGGCCCGCTCCCCGATGACCGCGTGTGCGGGCGAGCAGCTCGGCGACGTCGCCCGGACGCGTGATGCGCCCGACCAGCGCTTGGTCAAAGGACAGCTCCAGCCGGCGGGGAGTGAGCTCGTCGGCTTGATCCAGGAGTGTCCGGGCCGGGGAGGTCACCGGGAGTCCCTTGCGGACGCGGATGTCCTGCGGTGCGAGGCAGCGCGCCCGGTGAACGCGAAAGCCATCGGCCCGGGTCTTGGCCCCCTGGGGCACGACCACGTGGATCAAGCCGTCATCCGCCGGCGAAATGTCCCACAGCTTCGCGGCGCTGCCATGACTCAGCGCAGCTCCTTCCGGGCAGGCCAGCAGCGCTGCGGTTTCGTCACCGAGCTCAACCGCGCCGGCGTGGCCGACGGCAAAAACATCGCCTGGGAGCGGGAAGAGCGCGCCCCGGGCGACTGCCCGTGCGATCACCCCGCGGCCCAGCCCGGCCTCGCGAAGTTGGCGGCGCGACACTCGCCCGCGCTGCCATCGAGCGAATGTCGCGATCTTCTCGTCGCGGGACCCGGAAACGTGCACCTCCGCACGCACACCGAGCACTTTGACGAGGTGCGTGCGCGAGCGCTCGGAATCCGTGCGGCTGGGCACGCACCCCGCCGAATCGGGCGACGTGCGTGCGGAAACGCGCGGTTTGGGCGTCACTCAGGGGACTTTGACGCCGTTTGCGCCCCCAGCCCTCCCCGGCGGCCTTTTTTCACACACCCGTGACGCCCCGGCGAGACAACCGCCACGCCGGTGACCGAATCGCAGCGAACGGCTACAGGTTGCCCTGAGCCATCTTGCGCAGGTCCATGGCCTTCTCGTAGGTCTCCTCGTCCACGCCCTTCTCGGAGGCGACCTCGCGCAGCATGCGCCCGGAGGTCGCGGCCTCCTTGACGATCTCCGCTCCCCGGTCGTAGCCGATGTAGGGGTTGAGCGCAGTCGCCGCCGCCAGGGTTGACTCGGCCGAGCGGCGGCAGCCGTCCTCGTTGGCCTCGATGCCCTCGACGCACTTCTCGGCGAAGGCGCGGGAGGTGGAGGCGAGAAGCCTGATCGACTCGAGCAGGTTGCGGCCCAGCAACGGCACGCGCACGTTGAGCTCGAAGTTGCCCTGCAGGCCGCCGATGGTGATGGCGGCGTCGTTGCCGATGACCTGGGCTGAGACCTGGAGGACCACCTCGGGCAGGACCGGATTGACCTTGCCCGGCATGATCGAGGACCCCTTCTGAAGCTCGGGGAGCAGCAGCTCCCCGATACCGGCCCGCGGACCCGAGCCCATGAGAGCCAGATCGGTGGCGATCTTGGTCAGCGAGACGGCGACGACCTTGAGCGCGCCGGACAGCTCGACAAGCGCGTCGCGGTTGGCCTGGGCCTCGAACGGGTCCTCCGGGCCGCGGATCTCCAGCCCGCTGGTCTCGATCAGCCGCGCCCGGACCCGGGCCGCGAACTCCTTGTGGGTGTTCAGGCCCGTACCGGTGGCCGTGCCCCCGAGCGGGATCTGGGCCACCTGCGGCAGCGCGTTGCGGACCCGCAGCGCGCCCAGCCGGACCTGGGCGGCGTAGCCGGCGAACTCAGACCCGAGCGTGACCGGCACGGCATCCATGAGGTGCGTCCGGCCGGCCTTGACGATGTCCTTGAACTCCCGCGCCTTGTCGGCAAACGCCTTCTCCAGACGCTCGAGAGCGGGCAGAAGATCGTTGGTGGCCTCATCGAGCGCGGCCAAATGCACGGCCGACGGGAACACGTCGTTGGAGGACTGGCCCATGTTGACGTGGTCGTTGTCATGCGCGGGTGGGGTCGCCCCGTTCTCATTGGCGAGACTGGCGATCACCTCGTTGGCGTTCATGTTGGTCGATGTGCCCGAGCCGGTCTGGAAGACGTCGATCGGGAACTGAACATCGAATGACCCCGTGGCCACGCGGTCCGCGGCGGCGGCAATCCGCTCGGCCAGCCCGGCGTCGAGCAGGTCAAGCTCGCCGTTGACCCGCGCGCCGGCGCTCTTGATCCGCCCCAACCAGTGGATGACGGGCACCGGCACCGTCTCGCCCGAGATGGGGAAGTTGCTCACTGCCTTGGTCGTCTCTCCGCCCCAGAGCTGCTCGCTGGCCTGCACGCCCATGGACTGTCCTTTCACTCCGCGTTTTCTGACCTCAACGCTACTCGCTTGGCGCGCTCAGCCGCAGAACGAGATCAGCTCCCGGGCCACGGCAACCGGATCGTCGTAAGCGATGAGAAAGCCGGTGCCGGGCAGCGTTCGCAGCTGCGCGTCGGGCAGCAGATCCAGGGCCTCACCGGCGGCCTCGATCGGATGCGCGGGGTCTGCGTCGGCCCAGAGAAGCAGAACCGGCATCGTCATCTGCGGGTATGCGTCCAGGAGCTGGGTCTGGGCTTCGACCGGCCAGCGGCGAGCGAATTTGGCCCAGGACCGCGCGCGATTGCCGTTGCCGCCCACGTCGGCAAACGCGTGCCGTACCAGGTCGCGCGCCGCCGGACTGCTCTGTACCGAAAGCCGGGGACCAATCGCCGGGCGGAACACGAGTCGTGCACCGTGAGCGAGAAGGCGGTCCAGGCCGGGGAGCCCAGCCACCCGGCAGGCGGCGCGCCACGCGGCGCGTTGCGCGGGAAATTCGTCGCGCCGGTGCAGCCGGTTGGGCATGATCACGATACGCGTCGGCTCCAGGCGGCCGCTGCTGACCGCCAGCAGCGCCAGCTCAGCTCCGAAATCGTGACCGGCCACGATCACGCGAGGGCCGCCCACCTCGCGGCAGAATCCGGTGATGACGTCGGCCAGCCAGTCAGGGCTATAGGGATGCCGCGGGCGATCCTCGGAGTCGCCGTGGAGGGGCAGATCGGGCAGAACGACACGAAAGCGCGCCGACAGGGGAGCAACGATCGGCTCCCACTCGCGGTGCGAAAGTCCCAGCGAGTGCAGAAGGATGAGCGCCGGACCGGTCCCGGTCTCCCGGTAGGCGACCCGCGCGCTATCGCGGTGATGGTAGAGGCGCAAGCGCATGCTCTAGATGATCACCGCTGGACCGTCGGTGGTCGTCGGCTAAGCCGTCCGCCAAATGAGCTGGAATTTGATGAGCTTTCGTTTACTATCAAACAGACGTCCGCGCAACATTGCTGCCGTTGCCGAACAAACGTTGATTTTTTCGTTATAGACGCGTTCAGACCATGACCTTCGCCGGGGGAAGGTTGTGCAATATTTGAACGAGCTTTGCTTAGGTTTCGCAAATAAGGCTGAAATGCGACCATGAACCAAATCAACGGGAGCCCGCTGGGCCTCTCCACCTCGCAGGCGGCGCAAGCGCTGGGCGTATCGCTGGGCACCATCCGCCGCTGGTCGGACATGGGTTATCTGAAGTCATACCGGACCCCCGGTGGTCAGCGGCGCTTCAGCCGCGATCAGATCGAGAAGTTCGTCGGCTCGCTCGAGCAGCAGAGCACTGACTCGTCTTCGGAGCGCAAGGCCGGCTGACGGCGACGTCGGTCGACGGCGCGACAGCCGCTCGTCCCCACCAGATTTCAGCTGACGGGCGAGATAGCCCAGCCGTCGTCGCTCTACCCGCCGGCGCCCGCCTCGCGGATGCGCCGCTCCATGTCGAGCTCGGTGTCGAAGTCAGCCCGGTCGGCATGCCGGTACTCGACCCCTTCGCCACTCAGTAGCCCAGCCAGCACCTCGACATAGGAGCCGTCGAGTTGCGACCCGGCCACCCGGCGCAGCTCGCGCAACGCCTCGAACGAGCTCATGCGAGTGCGATAGGTGTCGGCGGCAGTGAGCGTGTCATAGACCTCGGCCACCGAGATGATCTTGGCCAGCTCGGGAATCTCCTCCCCAGTCAGTCCCGCCGGGTAGCCGCGCCCGTCGATCCGCTCGTGGTGGGCGATGATGATCTCCGCCACCGGCCCGTACATCCCCAGGTCGCGGAGCATGTCGGCGCCGAGCTCAGGGTGTCGCTGGATCGCTACCCAGTCCTCCTCGGTGAGCGTGCGCCCGCGTTCGGCGACGCGGTCCGAGAGCGCGAAGCGACCGATGTCATGGAGCAGGCCGGCGGTGTGAGCCAGCTCGCAATCGGTCTCGCTCATCCCCACCTTGCGCGCGATGTCCTCGGCAAAGCGGGCCACGGCGGCGGCATGGCGCGCGGCCCGTTGATCGCGGATGTCGAGCGAGCGCATCAGACCGGCCAGCACTCCCCAGGACAGCGAGACATACTGCTCGGACCGTGCCCGGGCCCGCTCCACGAGCTGGAGCATGTAGGTCAGCGCGACCACCGCGGTCAGGGCGAAGGCGATGCCGACCAACCCAAGGCGCAGGTAGATGCCGGCCCCGGCTACAGCCAGGACGAGGTTAAGCGCCTGGCTGGGAGCCACCGACTTCTGCATCTTCAGGCTCAGGGTGCGCCGACCGTTGATGACCTGGCTGTACATCGCCGCAATGAGGAAGTTGAGGACCAGATAGACGACGCCGGCCAGACCCACCGTTGCGTAGAAGGCCAGGTCCTGGTGCGGCCGGTCCGGCGAAAGCACGCGGACGATGTTGCCCGCGACGAGCGCCGGGAGCATCAGTGCCAGAAGATTGCTGACCAGGGCGTAGGGCCGGGTCTTGATGCGCAGCGAGGTGGCGACCTCAGCGAGGACCGCCACGAGCGCCGCGTAGGTGGGGCCGAGAAACGCCGCGGCCAGCACGACGACGATGATCGAGGCCGAGATTGCTATCGAGACATGGCCGCCAAGGTAAATGGCAGTGGCGCCGGCAGCCACAGCAGCCACGACCAAGACGATCCCAAGGGACCACGTAGCGCCGGGGCTCGGTCGAGCCTCAAGGCCAGCAACAAGTATGCAGAGGACAAGACCGCCGACCAACAGCAGCGTCGGTGGATGACGCCACCAGTGTCCGCCACGCCAGGGGCGAGCCATGTCGGCAACGTTACCGCCAAAGACGGCTCCGTACTACCTCAGTCGACAAATCAGCAATTACGCCAGCTCATGCTGCACCTCCCTCCCGAATGGTGCGGCTTAGCTTGGACCTCGTGCAAGGCTTAAGCGATCCCGAACTGACCTTGCCTTCTTCCCTTGCCGGCGCGTTTGTACGCGTCTCACCGCACCAATTTCCGGTCGCTTTCAGCCTTAATTTCGTGCAATTTTATGCTGTTCAGTCGCACTTAGCAACGCGAGACTCCTACTTCCTGGACAAATGCGTTACCTGAAGACCAGCGAAGCGGCTGCACTTCTCAACGTCAGCCCAAATACGCTCCGCGCGTGGGAGCGGCGCTTCGGCTTCCCCAAGCCGCAACGCTCGCCCGGCAAGCACCGGCTGTTCACGCACGGCGAGGTGGCGGCCCTGCGCGATGCCCTCCAGGAGGGCCTGTCGATCTCCTCGGCGGTGTCCCGCGCGCGTGAGGGCTTGGCCGCCGACGCGAACTCCCTGATCGGGGCGCTTGTCTCCTACGAGCGTGAGCGGGCCGACCAGGCCATCGAGGCCGCCCTGGCCTTGCGGTCGGTGGAGCGCTCCGTGGAGGAGGTGCTGCTGCCGACTCTGGACGAGATCAACCGCCGCTACGGGTTCGAGTCGGCCGCGTGGGCGTTCGCGGCTCACTGGGGCGCTGACTGGCTGCGCCGGGCCCGCCGGCTCTCACCGCCGCCGGTGCGGCCGATCTCGATCGTTGTCGGTGACGCGTCGCGAGATGAGCTCGACCCCGATGCCCCGTTCATCCGGGCGCTCGAGTTGTTCTGCGCCCGGGCCGGGGTCAATGTGCTGAGCCTGTCGGCGCGAGGGGTGGCCGGGATCGGCGACGCGATGGCCGTCCACCGGCCGAACCTGGTCGTCGTCGCCGGCTCGCACCTGGACGATGACAGCGTCGCCCGCTGGGCCTACGCCATCCGGCTGGCCGCCGGCGCAATGCCGATCGCGGTCTACCGGCGCGGGGGCCCGCGCGTGAGGATGCGCACCACCGGCGCCCGGGTGTTGCCGTCGGGGGCGTTGCTGGCGCAACAGCGCATCGTCGAGATGGTCGAGACGGAGACGCGACTGCCCAGCGCGGTGCCAGAACCGGGTGAGTTGCAGCGCCGGGCGAGTCTGTAGCCCGGTACGGTCTGATCCCTTCCGACGCCGCCGCTGAGAATCCTTCTCGGCGACATCATTCGTCCAAAGTGCAAGCGGGGGTGCGGATGTTGCGCAATCCTGCCGATAGAGGCATAACTCGCACTATGAACGGCATCCGGACAAACGCGGCCGCAGTCATGCTCGGGATCAGCCCGAACACGCTGCGCAGCTGGGAGCGGCGCTACAGCTTTCCCCAGCCGCTCCGCTCAGCCGGCGGCCACCGGCAGTACTCGCTGACGGAGATCGAGGCCCTGCGCCTGACGCTGGCCGAGACCCACAACGTCTCCTCGGCCATCTCCCTGGCCCGCGAGCGGGGGGAGGGTCCGTCCACCTCGTCCCGCCTGGCCGCGGCGTTTGCCAGCTTTGATGAGGAAGCCGCCAACCGGCTGCTGGAGGAGAGCCTCGGGCTGCGCTCCGTGGAGCGCACGATCGAGGAGGTGCTTCTCGATGCGGTCACCGCTCAGCGCGAGCCGGACATCAGCACGGCTGAGTACGAGTTCGGCTGGCGCCACGCCATGGGATGGCTGTCCGCCCAGCGCCGGCTCGCCCCGCCGGCCAACCGCCCCGAGGGCGTGATGATCTTTGACGCCTCCGCGCCCTGCGACCTCGATGCCCTCCACGCGCAGGCGCTCGAGGTGGTCCTGCGCCGATCCGGCGTGCGGACCCTCTCGCTCACCCCGGCCATCGATCTCACGCGCTTGGGACGAGCGCTGCGTGCGCTCGAGCCGCGAGCGGTGGTGCTGACCGGACGGCGCGTGTCGCTGGACTCGATCGGGCGGCTGGTCTACGCGGTCCGATCGGTGGCGCGAGAGGTTGCCGTGTTCGATTACCGAGGGGCCGTACCCGACACCGGGGCCAGCACGGTTCACCGGCTCGGCGACTCGCCCCTGGCTGCTCGTGATGGGCTCCTGGCTCGTCTGGCCCCGGACCAGGCGGATGCCGGGATGCGCCTGACGGCCATCGCCGCGTCGCACCGCAGCGCCTAGTCCGCGCGGCGTCCCCGCCACGGCGCGGGGCCGCGCGTGAGGTAGGCCCCGGCTTCCTAGAATCGTCGGCCCATGTCCGCGCCCGCCCGCCCGCCCCATCGTCCTGTCGACGCCCGCGCGTCGTTTCCCGATCTCGAACAGGCCGTGCTGGCCCGCTGGCGCGAGCGCGAGGTGTTCGCGCAGTCTCTGACCCGCCGCGCCGGGGCCCCCCAATGGGGCTTCTACGAGGGGCCGCCCACGGCCAACGGCGCCCCCGGCACGCATCACGTGCTGAGTCGGGTGTTCAAGGACATCTTCCCCCGCTACCGGACCATGCGCGGCTACCGGGTCGAGCGCAAGGGCGGCTGGGACTGCCACGGCCTGCCCGTCGAGCTGGCCGTGGAGGCCGAGCTGGGCATGACGGCCAAGGCGGATATCGAGCGCTACGGCATCGCCGAGTTCAACGCGCGCTGCCGCGAGAAGGTGCTCAGTCACGTGGCGGACTGGAACCGCCTCACCGAGCGGATCGGGTTCTGGATCGACCTCGATGACGCCTACCGAACCCTGGATCCCGGCTACGTGGAGTCGGTGTGGTGGGCCCTGAAGGAGATCGACCACCGCGGACTGCTCTACGAGAAGCTGAAGGTCGTCCCCTACTGCACACGCTGCGGAACCACCCTGTCCAGCCACGAGCTCGGACAGCCCGACGTCTACCGCGACGTCGTCGATCCGTCGGTGTACGTGCGCCTCCCGGTCAACCAGCCCAGCGGTCGCGCCCAGGCGGGCGATGAGCTGCTCGTGTGGACCACCACCCCGTGGACGCTTGTCTCCAATGCGGCCGTCGCCGTCGATGCCGAGCTGACCTACGTGCGCGCCCGCACCCCGGGCGGGCCGGTGCAGATCGTGGCTGCGGCGCTCGTCGAGAGGGTGCTCGGCGAGGCCGCCGAAGTGCTCGAGCGCTTCCCCGGCGCCGAGCTCGTCGGGGCGGGCTACGAGCCGCCCTTTGCGTTCATCCCGAGCGAGGCGTATGGACCCAGGGGCCACACCGTGCTGCCGGCCGACTTCGTCACTGCCGAGGATGGCACCGGCCTCGTCCACACCGCGGTCGCGGTCGACCCGGAGCTGGCCTACGTGCGGGTGCGCAGCAGCGCCTCGGAGCATCCGGTGGTCCTGGCCCGGGCGCTGGTCGAGCGCGTGCTGGGCAGCGACGACGCGGTGGAGATCCTCGACGTGGCGATGTACCACGAGGGCTTGGCGTAGTAGAGCAGCGGCGTCCCGCAGCGCCAGCAGTGCGGGTAGGAGTGCTCGTACTGCTCGGCCCGCCAGACGCGCCCACGGCGCTCGAGG
>JAXDGI010000113.1:0-4134 GCA_034665145.1 Solirubrobacteraceae bacterium | reverse complement strand
GTAGGTGAGGTTGGGATAGGCCTTCTCGGCCCAGCTGCGCGGAGTCCGCCAGATCTCGCCGGGGAACGTCGTGAAGCCGACCGGGATCAGTGGCGGGGGCAGCGGCTGACGGCCCGCGGCCGGCGCGTCCGGCCCGTAGGCCTCCCAGTACGACCGGGCCGCGGAGGCGCCGGTCCCGGTCAGCCAGTACAGCGTGATGTTGTCGAGGATGTGGTCGCGCGTGAGGTTGCCCGAGGGCTGCCCGTCGACGAAGGCGCCCGCGATCTTGTAGTAGGCATCCGTGTCGTGGTCTGACATCCAGGCGGCCAGGGCGACGGGGGAGTCGAGCAGGGCGTAGCCGATCGTCTGCGGCCGGGTGGCCATCTCGATGAAGTAGCCGTTTCCGGACTGCCCGAAGGTGGCGATCTGCGCGGCCGCGGCGCGTTCGTCGACCGTGTCCGTCGGCATGGTGCCGCTCAGCGCCGGCACGAGTAGGTTCGTGTGGATGCCGACGAGCCCCTCGGGTGCCTGGCGGCCCATCGCGTCGGTGACGCCGGCGCCCACGTCGCCGCCCTGGGCCACGTAGCGGGTGTAGCCGAGGCGGAGCATGAGCTCGGCCCAGGCTCGTGCGGTCCGGTCCAGGTCCCAGCCAACCTCGACCGGCTCGCCCGAGAAGCCGTACCCGGGCAGGGAGGGCAGCACGAGGTGGAAGGCATCGTCGGCGCTGCCGCCGTGCGCGGTCGGGTCCGTCAGCGGGCCGACCGAGTCGATCAGCTCAATGACGGAGCCGGGCCAGCCGTGCGTCATGATCAGCGGCAGCGCGTTCTCGTGCGACGACTTGACGTGGATGAAGTGGATGTTCACGCCATCGATCTCCGTTGTGAACTGCGGGAGTGCGTTCAGCCTCGCTTCGACCCGCCCCAAGTCGTAGTCGGTCACCCAGTAGGTGGCGAGCTCCTGAATCGTCGCCAACTGCACGCCCTGCGACCGATCTTCGACGAGCTCTTTGGAGGGGAAGCGCGTCCCCTCGATGCGGCGGCGCAGGTCTTCGAGCGCCTCTTTCTGAGTGTCGAGCTGGAACGGACGGATCTCGGTTGCAGTCTCGACAGTCGCCATGCCCACCTCGCGGTCGTCGGGTCGACCCCTTGATCGTGGAGGCCGTCGCACTACGGCGACACGCGGCGAATTTCGTCGAGGCCGTCGCACCACGGCGACGCTGCGAACGATCCAAGGACGACACTCTCAGAGTCCCCACTGCGAGTCAATGCTGTTCACCTTCCGTACAAGTCCGGCTAACTCGGGCGGCACCTCCCTAGCCAGGCAACGCGATCATCACCGCCGCCCTGTTCAGCTTCCTGTTCGCGTGGGGAGACTTCCTGTTCGCCCTCACACTTACGACGGGAGACAGCGTGCGGCCGCTGACCGTGGGCCTCTATCTCTACGTCGGGACTTACGTCAATGACTGGAGCGCGGCGATGGCCACCGCGGTCATGCAGCGACGAAGGCCTCGATCGCGGCCGCGGCCTCGTTCGCGGTCTCGACCATCGCGAAATGCGTCTCGGCCGGAACCCGCTCGACCCGGAACCAGGGGTGCCGTTCGGCGAACTCCTCCTGGGCCCGGAAAAAGGCGGGATCCTGCGGCTGGCCGTAGAGGTGCAGGACGCCGGCCGGCGGCGGGTCCATCCGCTCGTAGGTCTGCAGCGGGCTGCCGTTGCGCTCGTATGCCGCCGCGATCTCGCGGCCCGAGCGCATCCACATCTCCCCGTCCTGCTCGCGCATGGCGTCGATCACGGTGCGGATCTCGGGCGCGTCGCTGCCTGCCCGCCAGATCGTGAAGAGCGTCTCGCGTGCCTCCGTCCAACCCCCGGGCGACTCCATCGCATGAAGTAAGTCCATGTACGGCTCGGAAGGCCGGATCACCATCCAGTCCATGTGGACGATCTTGGGCACACGTTCCGGCCCGAGCCGCCGCCGGAGCTCGATCGCTACCCAGCCCGAATGCGACGCTGCGACAGGCACCACCTGGTCGACGCGGGCGGCCTCGATCACTCCTAGGGCATCGGCGACCATCTCCTCCTGGCCGAAGTCTCCGACGTCGCGTTGTGAATCTCCGTGGCCCCGCCAGTCGAAGGCGAGCGTGCGCCGCTTCTCGGCGAGCAGCGGGATGAGATGGTCGTACCGGGCTTTGCTCGAGCACCAGCCGGTCAGGCAGAGCAGCGCGGGCTCGCCGCCCCCGCGACCGTCGTAGCTGATCGTCAGGCCGTCGACCTCGGTCACTGGCATACCGTCCTCCGTTCGAGCCGAACCGACATCAATTCAACGAGTTTCGAACGTCGTACTCCCAAAGCTTCTGACGGTGGCCGAAGGGCAGGCGCTCGTGGAGCGTGGCGTAGTCCGCGTCACGCCGGCGCTGTTCCTCGCCGTCCGGAAGGTAGAAGACCTGGCCCGCCTGCGCCGAAGAGCGTTGGAGCTCCGTCGCTCGAGTCATACGGATCGTCGCGTACCTCTTCAGCGCGGCGACCACCTCGCCTTGCGAATCGGCGAGGCATTCGGCGAGGACGTAGGCGTCCTCGATCGCCTGGGCTGCGCCCTGCGCCTGCCACGGCTCCATCGCGTGTGCCGCATCGCCGAGGAGCGCAATCCGGCCGAACGCCCAGTCGTCCAGCGGCCGCCGAACGAAGACCGCGCCGCGCAGCAGCGTGGAGCAGCGGCGGATTCGCTCGAGGAGAGACGGGTCCCAGCCGTCGAAGTACGCGAGCAGCTCCTCCGTCGCCGCCTCGGCGGTCCACGACTCCTCCGCCCACTCGGCGTGCTGCACGGCGGTGTTGACCGCGAGTGTGTTCCCGGCCGAGATCCAGTAGACGACACCGTGGCGATGCGGACCCAGCCAATAGCGGTTGATCCGGTCGGGATGGATATCCAGCACGCTCTCGCGCGCCAGTAGCCCGCGGTAGACCACGGTCCCGGAGAACTCCGGCGCGTCCGTCCCGACGAGCTGCTGCCGGATCGAGGACTTGATCCCGTCGGCGGCGACGACGGCGTCCGCGCGGATGCGAGTGCCATCGGCCGTGGCAAGCAGCGCGCCGTCCGCGTCCTGTTCGACGCTTGTCACCTGCGTCCCCAGGCGGATCGTTCCTTCCGCCAGCGCGTCGATCAACACGCGATGCAGGTCGGCGCGATGGAAGTCGAGCGCCGGTGCTTCGAAGTGACTCTCCGCCGGCGCGCCCAGCTCCGTGTGGAGCAACACCGTCCCGTCGCACCAGCGGAGGAGCTCGACCGCGTCCGCGGCGACCCCGACTCGCCGAACGGGATCCATCAGTCCGAGGTCGCCGAGCAGCCGCGTGGCGTTCGGCCCAAGCGCCAGCGACGCCCCGACGGGGAGGAGCCGCGGTGCCTGCTCGTACACCGTGACGTTGATGCCCTTGCACACGAGCGCGATGGCCGCCGTCAGCCCACCAATCCCAGCCCCCACGACCGCGACGTCGAGACTTGGACGACTCGTCGTCGAGGCCGCCTTAGCCGCGATTGCCGGACGCCGCGTAGAAGTGGCGCGCGCCGAAGGCGATCCACTCGGGCTGCGCCCAGTCCGGATGGAGCTCGCGCATGGAGCGGTCGAGCTCGGCGACAACCTCGTCCTCGGACGCCCCATCCTCCACGAGCCGCCGGGTCTCGCTCCGAAGCTGCTCGAGATATTCGCGGGCGGTGACGATCACGCCGGCGTCGCCGACCTCGCCATGCCCGGGCACTACCACGGCCGGCTCGAGCCGTTCGAGCTGCTCCAGCACGGCGATCCAGCGGTCGCCGTCGACGTCGACCTCGTCGGGCGGGAACCACGGAAAGATTGCGAAGCATCGGTTCTCGACGAGATCGCCGGCGAAGAGGACGCGTTGTTCGGGGACGAAGACGACCTGGTCGCCTCGCGTATGCCCGAGACCGAACGCGCGCAGTTGGGCACTGCGGCCCCCGAGCATGATCTCCGCGGCCCCCTCGTACGCGAGATGCGGCTCGACCAGCTCCACACCCTCGAGTTGCCCCGCGATCGCCTCGCCGAAGGTCCGGAACCTCGCCAGATACGCCTCGCCTTTCGAGCGGAGGTCGTCGAGCTGCTCCAGCACGGCGATCCAGCGGTCGCCGTCGACGTCGACCTCGTCGGGC
>JAXDGI010000112.1:0-2956 GCA_034665145.1 Solirubrobacteraceae bacterium | reverse complement strand
ACGAACACATGGCCGTCGACGTCGCCTACGACGGACTCCAAGCGGCAACAAAGCTCGACCTCAACTCCTACGATGTGGTCGTCTTGGACCGCGATCTCCCGGGCGTGCACGGCGACACCATCTGCCGAATCATCACCCAAGGCGAGAACCCGGCCATGGTCCTGATGCTCACCGCATCCGGCACCCCGGCGCAACGCGTAAGCGGCCTCAACCTCGGAGCCGACGACTACCTCCCAAAGCCATTCCACCTCCCCGAGCTCGTGCTCCGCATCCGCGCCCTCGCCCGCCGCCGCCCCACCGCCCAACCCAGAATCTTCCGCGCAGCCGGAATCGAGCTTGACCCCTTGCACCACACCGCCACCCGCAACGGACGCCGGCTCGAACTCTCAGCCAAGGAGTTCGCGGTACTCGAGTCCCTGATGCGCGCCCAGCACGCCGTCCTCAGCGCCGAGGACCTTTATGCCCAGGTATGGGACGAGAATGTCGACCCCTTCACCAACACCGTCCAGGTCACGATCAGCCGACTGCGGCGCAAACTCGGCGAACCCCCAGCGATCGAAACCGTCACGAACGTCGGATACCGCATCGCACTATCCCCCGAAGCCTCGTGAACTCGCGTCGAGAAGCCGGCGGGCGCGCTGCTCCCCACAGCACGAAGCGGCCACCGTTCTGACGTTGGAGACCGGGCTCTGGCTGCCGCAGTCGGACACATCCGGTCGTGCGGGCTCCTCTCCCCGGCCGCCGGCATGGCGCCAGCGGTCCGATGCAGGCCCGCACCACGACCGACAAGGCCGGCAACGTACCTATGCAGGCGTGCCGGCAGCCGCTGACGCGCGACTACGACCGCGGTGTTTTGGATCGGCGAATCCGATTCGTCCGCCGCGGCGATCACCCGACTCGACCCGGGCGATCCAGATGTCGCGAGGCTGTCGCGCAACTGTTTCGGGCTCCGGCCGGTGGCTATGAGCTGCGTCCCGACGTTGATGGTGTCAATCGTCGTGAGGGCTGTTCAGGCCCCGGCGGCGGCGAGGTGGTGGCGGTGCAGCTTGGTGAGGTTGTGGGTCGCCATCAGTAGTCGCCATTCGGTCCGCACCGCGATCCTGCCTCTTCGGTGAAACCGGGTGATCGTGCGGTTGTGCTTGGTGTGAGCGAACACGGGCTCGATCATCTGGATCCGTTTTCGGTAGATCAGCTTGCCGTGGTTGGCCAGGACGGTCCGCATCGATGCGTAGCGCCCGCCGGTCCAGCCGGGCCGGGGCTCCGCCCGGCCGGCTGAGTCCGGGGGGATCAGCACCTGGATGTGCTTGTTGGCGATCACCTCGTCCATGTGCTGCTCGTTCCAGTAGCCGGCGTCCGCGAGCGCGACCTCGGGCCGCTCCGCGACCCCGGCTCGCTCAAGCTCGCTGAGCGCCGCGCAGATCATCGGGTCCAGGTTGGAGAAATCACCCGGGGTGTTGGTGATCTCCGCGGCCACGACGATCTGTCCCTCGTCCACGACTGCCTGGGCGTTATAGCCCTGCACGTACCCGCGGTTGGCCTTCATCCGCTGGGTATCCGGGTCGCTCACGCTCACCACCCCCTCCGGCAGCGCCGGCGCGACCCACGGCTTCGGTCGGCGACCCAGCCGCCGGCCGTGCGTGTCACGCCCGTGCTCCCGATACTCCTCATAGGCCCGGTTGGCCGCGATCTGGGCGTCGCGATCGGCCTCCAGCCGCTCACCGGCGAGCAACAGCCGATCCTCCCGCGAGCGGGGAACAGGGTCGCCTTGCTTCCAGCGGTGCTGCTCAAGCTGACGGTGCGCCTCGCGCGTCCACCCCTCACGTCCCTGGTGGCGGGCCACGATCCGCTCGGTGTCGAACTCGAGCTCCTGCTCCGCAGCCGAGACCGGCTCCGGATCCGGGTCAGGCTGCTGGTGTTCCGCGGTCCCGGCGGTGCGTCGCTCGCGCGCGTGACGGAAGAACTCGGCCCGCCCCTCCCGGGTGCGCAGCTGCTCGGGCAGTTCATCCCCGCGCTGATCGCCATACAGCTCATCCTCGGCCTCATCGACCGCCTTGGCCTCCGCCACGATCTCCCGCGCGATCTGCCCAAAGTCGCGGGTGGACTCGCGACTCGCGTTGCCCGCCATCTTGGTCCCATCGATCGCGACCACCCCCGGCCTGACCAACCCGGCCTCCGCGCACAGCCCCAGCACCTGACCGAACAGCTCCGCCAGCGCCACCTCGTGCCGCGCCACAAACCGCGCGATCGTCGCGTGATCCGGCGTCTCCATCATCGCGATCATCTTGAACGCGACATCCTCCACACACGCCCGCTCGATCGCCCGCGCTGACCGTACCCCGCGCGAGTAGCCGTACAGCAACAAGGCCACCACCATCGCCGGGTCATACGCCCGCCGACCAACCCCGTCGCGGCGATACGCCCCATAGAACTCACGCAGATCCATCCCCGCGACCGCGTCCAACACGAACCACGCGAGATGACCCTCCGGCAGCCAATCCCTGACATCCGGAGGCAACAAAAACGACTGATCACGATCACAACCGATGAAGTTCTGAGCCATCCGAGAATGGTCTTAAACCCGCCGGACGGACACGGTAATTACGCGACATCCTCTCGCCAACTCGATCGTGAGCGCAGTGAGCTCGGGGCGAGCAAAGCAGTCGTCAGGGGCGGCGCCCACGGGCAGCTGCTCATGGGCGAACTCACGAGTGAGCAACGGGTGACGGTCGGATAGGGCCGGACGCGTGCTTTGTGGGAGAGCAGCAGGTGTTCTGCACGAGCCTGGCCGGCGAGGAGCTGGCGCGGATGCGGACCTGGGGGACGCATCCTGGGCGCCGCGCCGACCACGAGCTCGCGAGCCCGTCCAGCATGTGTGACCTCCCGCAGACGCTGCTAGAGCCCATCCTGCTCGAGGCGGCGGCCGCCCGCGGCACCGAGGTCCGCTTCAACACCGAGT
>JAXDGI010000111.1:0-19615 GCA_034665145.1 Solirubrobacteraceae bacterium | reverse complement strand
GGAATCGCTGGCCCGCGCCGGTGAGGCCATCCCCGGCTCGCGCACGCTGGTCTGCGATGTCGGGGACGACGAGGCGATGCAGCGCATGTCCCTCGAGGTGCTCGAGTCCGAGGGCGTCCCCGATGTGGTCCTCAACAACGCCGGCATCGGCGTGGCTGGTGCCTTCCTGCACACCGGGGCCGCGGACTGGCGACGGATCGTCGACGTCAATCTGCTCGGGGTGGCCAGCGGCTGCCGCCTGTTCGGGCGGGCGATGGTGCTGCGCGGCGAGGGCGGACACATCGTCAACACAGCCTCGGCCGCCGCCTTCATACCCAGCCGCTCTCTGCCCGTGTACGCCGCCACCAAGGCCGCGGTCCTCATGCTCAGCGAGTCGCTGCGGGCCGAGCTCGTCCCATTCGGGATCGGCGTGACCGCCGCCTGCCCGGGGGTGATCGCCACCAACATCACCCACGCCACGCGCTACGTCGACCGCTCCGAGGCCGACCAGGGTCGGGTCGCCGATCAGCTCACGCGCCTGTACGTACGCCGAAACTTCACCCCCGAGCGGGTGGCGGCGGAGATCCTCGTGGCAATCGGCCAGGACCGGCCGGTCGCCGCCATCACCCCCGAGGCGAAGCTGATGCGCCTCGTGGGCCGGCTCTCTCCGGGGCTGGCTCGCCGCCTGGCGGCCTACGACGCCCTCCCGGTTTAGTGCTCCGATTCACAAATTCCAATCGCGACCTGGGCTTACGCGCGCGCCCGTGTGAAGGAGTCGGTCTCGGGGCGGCGAACGCTGCATGCATGCTCCTCAAACGCCGCCCGCCGGGCATCTCCACCGAGGCTCCCGAGCTGCTCGCCGGGTTCGAGCACCTCGAAGGCAGCGCCATCGCCGTCGTGCGCTGGCTCAACGCGAACAAGATCGACTTCGTGCTCGTCGGGCCGGTGGCCCGGGCGATCCGGGGCGAGGCCGGCGCCACCGGTCCGGTGGCCATCGTGCCCGCTCCCTACCGGCGCAACTGGGAACGGCTGTGCGTGGCGCTGATCGGCGAGCGGGCAGGTCTGCGCGCCGAGTCCGCGGTCCGCGGTCCGGGCGCGATACCCGTCGCCAGCCCGGTCAAGCTCACCGCCGAGAAGCTCTCCCGCGGGCGGCGCTGGCTGTTGCGCTGCGGCCCTTATGACCTGGACATCGAGGGCCTGCCCCTGCCCGAGGCCGGCTCGGCGCCGGACAATGCACCTGGCTACCAGGAACTGCTCTACGAGGCCACACGCTTCGAGATCGCCGACGGGGTCAGCGTCGAGGTCGCCGCGCCCGAGGATCTCGAGCACTACTCGCACGTTCGCCGCACCGGCAGCGCACCGGAGTTCCGGGTCACCCGGACCGGCGCGGCGGAGCGCCACACCGCCTAACGCTCAGGATCGTCCGGCCCCCGGACGACGAGACGCCGACTGGACCGCAGGAAAGTTCGAGAGGTCGTACTAGCCTCTGCCGGGCACATGTCGCCCCGGCCCCGTACTGCGCTTGGCGGCGCCGCGGCCGGCGTCGCGCTTGCCCTCCTCACCTGGTTTGCCGCCTTTCACGTCGGCCGGTTGATGGTGGTCGACCATTCGGTCCTGGCCGGCTTTTCCGGCCTGCGCCGTCCCCGCGTCGACGGGCTGGCGCATTTCCTCGCCGCGCTGTGCAACCCCCAGCCCTACGTGTATCTGGCCATGGTTCCGATCCTCGTCGCGCTGGCGCGGCGACGCCCGCGTGTGGCGGTGATGATCGGCGCCGTAATGCTCGGCGCGAACGTCTCCTCCCAGGTACTCAAGCCGCTGCTGGCCTCCCCCCGAGGCCACGGCCTGCCGGGACCCTACATCCTGCCCTCGTCGTGGCCGAGTGGCCATGCGACGGCGGCCATGACCCTTGTCCTGTGCGCCGTGATCGCCGCCCCGGCCCGCCGGCGCCCGGCGGTGGCGGCGGTCATGTCGGCCTTCGCCATCGCTGTCTGTTACTCGTTCTTGACGCTCGGCTGGCACCTGCCCAGCGATGTGCTCGGCGGCTTTGAGCTGGCCTCGATCTGGGTCTTGCTCGGCGTGGCGGCGCTCGGCTGGCTCGAGGCGCGTCACCCGGTCACGCGGGCCGCCGCCGCTGTGCCCCGCCGCGCGCAGCTGTCGGTGGCTGAGGCGCTGGCCCCGATGGCTCTGCTCATCCTCCTCGCGCTCGTGGCCGCCGCCGTGGTCGCTCTGGCCCGCCCCGAGCCGGTCATCACGTACGCCGGCGCGCACAAGCTGTTCATCGTGGGAGCCGCGGTCATCGCCGGGCTCGGCGTCGCGCTGGCCGGCGCGGCCACTGTCGCCCTGCGCCGCGGTTAGACAGGATGGAGCTGCCGCTGGTGCGGCGGTATCCGGTCGTTTGACGAGAGTGGTCGACGCCCGATGTCAACGCGACCAAGATCCACTCGTGATCGAGCGCGCGTGGCGCTGCCAGCAGGGGTTGCACCCCCACTGGCGGCGGACGACCGGCCGCGGAAAAAGGTCATCGGCGGATACCCAGAGAGGGTGCCGTCGCCGCCCATTACGGCGAGGTGCTGAAGCGCTCGATGCCGATCACAGGCCGCAGCGCGCGCTCGACCGCGCGGTCGGCGAAGGCCCGGCGCAGGACGTCGTCGCCGAGCGCGTTGCCGAGCGCGGCCATGATCATCCCCTGGTCGAGGGATAGGTAGGAGTCCGATACGCGCTTGGTCATGACGTTGACGCTGTCGCGGAAGCCCCACTTGCCAAACAGGCCTGGGAAGTTGCTCGCCAGACGCGCGATGTCGGCCCGGGCCGCGGCCGGTGCGAAGCGCAGCGCCAGGAAGGCGGCATGCGGCGTCACCACGCCGTTGGTATAGGCCGAGGGGGGCGGGTTCGGCTGGGCCGGCCGCACGCAACCGGGCGCGTTGTAACCGTGGTCGACGAGCGTGTTGTCCTCGTTGGAGGGCATGCCGTTGGGGTCCATGCCGGCGCCGTCGACGCCCCAAGCGCCGTAGTCGCCCTCCGGCTTGTTCGCCGGCGAAAAGCCCCAATAGCCGTACCCGGCCTCGGTCATACCGTGGTAGACCTGCGCGTTCACGGTGAGCGGGTGGTTGTGCCCCCAGCTCATCGGGGCCCACTTCTCCTCGGGCACGAACAGAGCGGGCATCAGTGCTTCGAACATCGACCCACCCCACGACGGCACCAGTCGCGTGCCCGCGTAGGGGTAGGCACCCTCGAACACGTTGACGCCAAAGTACCGCCGCCAGGTGCCGATCGGACGGGTCTCCTGGAAGCTGTACGCGCAGGTGTCCGGGAAGGTGCGCCAGCGGCCGAAGTACTCCTTATCGGGCAGCTGGCCCTTGGCAATACCGAGATAATCGACGATTCGACTCTCGCTGACGACGGTGTCGTAGCAGCACGGCGACGCAGACGGGTCGTCGGGCCGGAAATGGAAGAGCACACGGTTGACACCCGGCCGGTAGTAGAAGCCGAAGTCCATGGCATCGTAGAGCGCACCGGCGCGCGACGCCAGCTGCGGCACGCTGTCTCGGACGATTTTCAGCCCGACGGCGAGCCACCCGTTGTCCACCGAAGACAGGATGGGATGGAAGTTGGGGTCGTGCTTGGGGGGCCAGTCGGTCAACTTGGCCCCGGTTCGGTGGTCGTACCAGTTGTAGTACTGGCCGGTGTTTTTGTACCGCTCCATGTGGCTCAGCGTCTTCAGCGTGCGCGACAGGCGGCGAACGAGCGTGTGCTCGGAGATGATCCCGAGCCGACGGGCAGCCACCGCGCTCCACATGTAGGCGCCGATGTTCGTCGTGGAGGTCTGGACGCTGGTGGACCCGTCGCTGTTCAGGATGTCGGCCGGCAGCCCGGAGCGGCTGTCGGTCATGGCCACAAACGAAGCCCACGTGTTGCGCGCGTACTGGCGTAGCTGCTTCGTCGAGGCCTGAGCCGACAACCGCCTCGCCGGCGTCGCCGCGACCGGCAGGAGCACCCATAGCGCCACGATTCCAGCGACGCCGACGGTGCACCACAGCCTGACCCTTCTCGCTCCCATCGGCCCCGGGTCTACCCCAACCAAAAAAAAGGGAAACCAAATGGCAACAATTGGTTTGCCCGTTCGTATCCGGGGGTACCCCGACGCCCGAGATCGGTAAGGCCCGCGGGCCATCGGGAGGAGAGGGAAGAATGGGATTTCGCCGACGTAGTGTCGCGATCGTGACCGGGGTCGTTGCCTTGGTGCTCCTGGGGGCCGGCACGGTGATCGCCGCTAGCGGGCCCTCCCTCACCGACGAGGCAGCGCTGCAGCCCAACCGGCACCCTGCCAGCCGGAGCATCGAGCGCCGGATCAATGTGCTGCTGCGCCAGATGACGCTGCAGGAGAAGCTGGACCAGCTCACGCTGCTCTCGGATGGACAGATCAACGACGCCGAGGCCTCCAAACCGGTCGGCGGGGTGTTCAGCCTCACCGATCCGGTCAAGATCCGTCACTACCAAGACTTGGCCGTCCACTCGCGGTTGCATATCCCGATCCTGTTCGCCTACGACACGATCCACGGGTACCGGACGATCTTCCCGATCCCGCTGGGCACAGCCAGCAGCTTTGACCCGTCGGTCGGGTATACCGATCACCGGATTGGCGCGGCGGAGTCGACGGCGGTCGGCATCAAGCAGATCTACAGCCCGATGGTGGACGTGTCGCACGAGCCGCGCTGGGGACGGATCTCCGAGGCGGCAGGCGAGGACCCGTACCTGAATTCGGTCATGGCCGCCGCGCGGGTCAAGGGCGCGCAGGGTAACGACTACAGCGCCCGCAACAAGGTCGTGACGAGCATGAAGCACTTTGCCGCTTACGGTCAGCCCGAGTCCGGCCGCGATTACAACACCACTGACATGTCGATCCAGCGTCTGTGGAACTTCTATCTCCCGCCCTTCAAAGCCGCCTATCAGGCCGGCGCTGATACCGCGATGTGCTCATTCAACGCCCTCAACGGTGTCCCTGGCTGCGCAAACCCGTACACCGAGACCGGTGTGCTCAAGCATCGCTGGGGCTTCGACGGTTTCATCGAGAGTGACTACACCGCTGTGGCCGAGCTACGGGCTTGCCCGCCGGTCAACCCCAACACCGGCCCGTGCGGACACGGCGTCGCCGCCGACGGTCCGGACGCCGCCCGCCAGGCGCTGAACGCCGGTACCGATCAGGAGATGGTCTCGACCAACTACCGCGACTTCGGCGCCCAGCTGGTCGCCAGTGGCCAGGTGTCGATGAGCCGGATCAACGACGCCGTTCGGCGAATCCTGCGAGTCAAGTTCCGCGCCGGCTTGTTCGAGCATCCCTACGCCAATATGAACGCCACCGCGAACACTCCGCCCTCGCCCGCCCATCGCGCGGCGGCGCACTGGGCAGCCGACCGCTCGATGGTGCTGCTCAAGAACGACGGTGCCGTGCTCCCGTTCAAGCCCCACCGAAACACCGCGGTGATCGGACCGCTCGGCAACGACCCGCACGACATGCTCGGTCCGTGGTGGGGACAGGGGAAGGATGCCGACGCAGTCTCGGTGTACGAGGGCATCAAGAAGCAGAACACCGGAGCTACCACGACGTACACACCCGGCTGCACGATGAGCAACAGCGACCTCTACGACCCGACTAACGAGTGCGGCAATGATTCGGGCTTCGCCGCGGCAATGGCTGCTGCGCGTGCGGCCGACCAGGTCGTGATCGCCGTCGGCGAGACGCGCGAGATGAGTGGCGAGGCCGAGGCACGTTCACAACTCGTGCTCCCCGGCCGCCAGCAGGAGCTCATCGACGCGATCAAGTCGACCGGCAAACCGTTCGCCGTTGTGCTTTTCAACGGGCGTCCGCTGGACCTGACAAGTGTGGCGAACTCCTCCCCCGCCATCCTCGAGGCCTGGTTCCCGGGCATCGAAGCCGGCAATGCAGTCGCCGACACGGTGTTCGGCAAATCCAACCCGGGCGGCAAGCTCCCGGTGAGCTTCCCGCGCACAGTCGGCCAGGTGCCGATCTACTACAACCACGAGCCAACCGGCCGGCCGTGTGACGCCACCAGCAAATACAACTCACGCCACCGCGACATCCTCTCGTGCGCACCGCTGTACGAGTTCGGGTTTGGTCTCAGTTACACGACATTCAAGGTGAGCAACCTGCGGCTGAGCTCGCACACCATGTCGCCGCACGGCAGCATCCGGGCCAGCGTGGGGGTCACGAACACCGGTACGCGTGCTGGCGACGACGTGGCCCAGCTCTACATCCACGACCCGGTCGCGAGCATCAGCCAGCCGGTACGCCGCCTGCGCCGCTTCCGGCGGGTGAGTCTCAAGCCGGGCCAGACGACCACTGTGACGTGGACTCTCAATGCCAATGACGTCGGCTTCTACGACAACCGCGGGCGTTTCCGCGTGGAACCCGGGCGGATCGACGTCTTTGCCGGCGACACTTCCAGCGAAACCGACAACACCGACTCGTTCACCGTTACCCACTAAGGGACACCTCAAGGCCAAGACGGCGCGGTCGGTTCGCGCAGAATTCGGGGTTTTGCCGGCTGCCGGCTCGCGGCTGGACTCCAAGCGCCCCGCGGAGCGGAGTTAGCGGTAGCGGCCCGGCTCCCAGAGCGGCTCAGAACCGCGGTTGGCCCCGCGGCTGAGGATGAAGAACAGGTCGGAGAGGCGGTTGAGATAGCGGATCACCTCCGGGCTGATCTGCTCACCGCAGGCGATGGCCAGACGCTCGGCGCGCCGGCACACGGTGCGGCATACATGCAGGTGCGCGGCGGTGGGGCTGCCACCGGGGAGGACGAACGACTTGAGCGGGGGCAGGTCCGCGTTGACCTCGTCGCAGCGCGCTTCCAGCCAAGCTGTCTGTTCGGGGATCACGCGCAGGCGCTCCTTCTCGCTGTCGAGAGGCGCTGAGATATCGGCGCCGACGTCGAACAGATCGTTCTGGATGCGCTGAAGCCAGCTCGCGTACTGTGCGCTCACCTCGCCGCCGGCCAGGGTCAGCCCCAGCTGGGCGTTGAGCTCGTCAACGGTCCCGTAGGCCTCGATCCGAGGGTCGGTCTTGGGGACCCGGCTCATGTCGCCGAGGTGGGTTTGCCCATCGTCGCCGAGGCGGGTGTAGATCCGGGTGAGGTTGACGGTCACCGCCAGCTCAGTTTACGGGCGGCCGGGCCGGGAGTGTCGACGGCGCGGTAGGATGGCCTCGTTCAAGGTCGGTGGTCATGGGAAGCCGGTGACAATCCGGCGCGGTCCCGCCACTGTGATCGGGGAAGTCAGTCGCAGACAGCCACTGGACGGCGCCGCCGGCCGGGAAGGCGCGTCTGATTGGCCCGTAAGCCAGGAGACCAGCCTCCGACCCCCAAGCCGAAAAACCCTCGCGGAAAGGGGTGGCCCTCATGTTGACCAGACGTACCCTTGCCCTCGGCAGCGCGACCGTCGCGCTGCTCATCACTCCGGCCGGCGCCCTGGCGGCCGGCACGACCGTCACCGTGCGTGTGGAAGGTGCCAAGCGCACCCTGCTCGCCACCAAGGCCGTCCATACCCACGCCGGCTCGATCACCAAGGATGGGGCCCCCAAGGGCAGCTGCCCGGCCACGAATGCCGTGGGTGCCTTTAACTCGGCCACCCGCGGCAACTGGGCGGGCACCTATTCGAGCGGGCTCGGTCTCGAGGTGACCAAGATCCTCGGGGAGCGCCATGTCTACAGTCCCAACGGCTTCTACTGGGGATTCTGGATCAACAACAAGTTCGCCAGCCAGGGGATCTGCCAGCAGACGCTCAAGAAGGGCGACCACCTGCTGTTCGCCCCCGCCCCGGCCAAGGGGATGGTGCACCCGACCGCGATCCGGGCGCCACGTACGGCCTCGACGACCAGCGCGTTCAAGCTCCGCGTCGTCTCCTACACAGACGCCGGAAAAGCCAAGCCTCTGGGCAAGGCTCGGGTCAGTGACGGCAAGAGCACGGCGATCAGTAACGCCAACGGCTACATCACCGTCCACGCGCAGAGCGCGGGCAAGTACCACTTCACCGCCAGCGAGAAGGGCTACATCCGCTCCGCCGCGGTGACCGTCAAGGTCTCCTGAGGCCATGTCCCTGTGCCGGATCCCGGGTCTCGCCGCCGTCCTCGCCGCTGTGGCGACGCTGGCCGGTTGTGGACTCGGGCCCGGCCCGGGCACCGGGGACGTATCGCTGACGGTGACCAAGAACTTCGGAGGCCGGCCGGTGGCCGTTGTCAAGCAGTCACGAGTGCCCGGCGCCGAGACGGTGATGCGGATGCTCGAGCGTCATTTCCACGTTGGCACCAAGTACGGTGGCGGCTTCGTCGAGTCGATCAACGGCAACGCCGGCAACGGCAGCCGGACCGACTGGTTCTACTACGTCAACGGGATCCAGGCCGGCCAGGGCGCGGCGACCACCAACGTCCACCGCAACGACCGTGTGTGGTTTGACCTGCATGACTGGCACGCCACGGATTCCATTCCCGCGGTGGTCGGGTCATTCCCCGCGCCGTTCACCAACGGCATCGGCGGCAAGCGGCTACCCACGACCGTGGAGTGCGCGAGCGAGGTCAGCGCTGCCTGTCAGCGGGTGGCCGCCGAGCTGCGCTCAGCCGGTGTCCCCGCCGCCAGCCAGCTGCTCGGCACGGGCTCGGGCCCCGACACGCTCGGCGTCGTCGTGGGGCCGTGGCGCGATCTCGCCTCCGAGGTGGCCGCCAGCTACATCGAGCATGGGCCCGGGGCCAGCGGGGTGTACGCCCGGTTCGCCGGTCGTCATGGCAGCACGCTTGAACTGCTCGACCCGGCCGGGCACGTGGTGCGCCGCCTGGGTCCCGGGGCGGGCCTGGTCGCGGCCACGGCCGACACCACCTCGGTCCCGACCTGGCTGATCACCGGCACCGACGCCGCCGGGGTCAGCGCCGCCGCCCGCGCCCTGAATGCCGGCGATCTCCACAACCACTTCGCGCTGGCCGTGAGCGGAAATGAGCAGATCCCGATCCCCGTCCCGGCCGCCGGATGAGCGTGCCGTGACCTATCGCCGCCGCTCCTCGCCGCTGCACAGCGCCGGCGCCGGGGCTGGCGCGCTGTTTTGCCTCGCTCTGGGCGCGGCGGCTTTGATCGTGTCGGACCCGATCCTGCTGGCCGCGATCGCCGCGGCGGTACTGGGCGCGGCCATCGGGGCCCGGGTCGGCGGTGAGGTGGCCCGCACCGCGAGCTTCACGCTGCCGTTTGCCGTGGCCATCGCCGGGCTCAACGCCCTCCTGACGCGCGACGGCCTGACCGTGATCATGCGCCTGGGCGATCTCCCCCTCCTCGGGTCAACCGACGTCACGCTCGAGGCCACCGTGTACGGCCTCATCCTTGGCCTCCGGGCGGTCGTGGTGATTGCCTGCGGAATGCTCTACACGGCCGCCATCGACCCGGATGAGATGCTCGCGCTCCTGCGACCCTTGTCGTTTCGCTCGGCGCTCACGGCGACGCTGGCCACGCGGATGGTGCCCGTTCTCCGGCGCGATGCGCGGCGGCTGGCCGAGGCTCAGCGTTGCCGTCCCGGACCGCCGCCGTCGCGGGCCACGCTGATGCGCGCCGCCACCGCCGGGGTGCTGGACCGTGCGCTCGATGTCGCCGCGGTGCTCGAGGTCCGCGGTTACGGGGCGAGCGGCGCCGGACGCCGGCGCGGCCGGCCCCGCCACCGGCCGTGGAACCGCCACGACGCCGCCTTCGCGATGGCCGCCGCCGTGGTCCTGGCGCTGGCGCTGACCGCCGGACCGCTCGGAGGAGCGGCGTTTTCGGCCTATCCAGGGCTTGAGGTCGGCTCCGGACCGGGAGTGCTGGCCCTGGCCGCGGGGCTGGTCGCGGCCGCGGTGCTGCCCTTTGCCGACCGCCGGGGGATCGGGCGATGAGCGTGCTCGAGTTCGACCGGGTCAGCTACGCCTACCCCGGCGCGGATCATCCGGTCCTGACCGACGTGACCCTCACCGTCGAGCCCGGCGAGCTGGTCGTGGTCGCCGGCGCCTCCGGCGCGGGCAAGTCGACCTTTCTCCGCGCTGCCTGTGGCCTGGTGCCCCACTTCCACGGCGGGACGTTTGCCGGGCGGGTCACCGTGGCCGGCCTGGACACCCGGGAGCATGGGCCCGGCGCGCTCTCCGGTGTGGTCGGCGTTCTCTTTCAGGACCCCGAGAGCCAGGTGGTGATGGGCACCGTGCGCGCCGAGCTGGCCTTTGGGCTCGAGAACCGCGGGCACAGCGCGGCCGCCGTGGCTCGCAGCGTCGAGGAGATCGCGCTCGCCCTGCGCATCGCCGATCTGCTGGACCGCTCGACGGCTGAGCTGTCCGGCGGAGAGCTCCAGCGGGTGGCGTTGGGAGCGGCGCTCGTCGGGCGCCCCGCGCTCATCGTGCTCGACGAGCCGACCTCGCAACTCGACCCCGTGGCCGGCGACGAGCTGCTCGGTCTCCTGCGACGCTGCAACGAGGACTTCGACACGGCCATCCTGCTCTGCGAGCACCGTCTGGAGCGGTGTCTGGCGGCGGCCGACCGGGTGATCGCCTTCGCGGCCGGCGCCGTGGCCTGCGACAGCTCGCCCGAAGGGTTTCTCAGGTGGGCGGGCGTGGCCGCGCCGACGTTGCAGACCCCCGGAGCCCGGCTCCTGGCCGGGCTGGGCCAGGCGCCGGCGGCTGGGGTCAAACGAGCCCGCCGCCGCTTGCGCGACGCGGGCCAGCTGCCTGAGGGGCCGGATTCGCCGGGCCCGGCCCGGACCGTCGCCTCGCGGCGGCGCCGCTCGCGTTCACCCGCGGCGCTCGAGCTGCACGGCGTCTGGCATGAACTGCGCTCGGGCCCGGTCATCCTGCGCGATGTGTCGCTGCGCATCGTCCCCGGCGAGCGAGTCGCCCTGATGGGCCGCAACGGCGCGGGCAAGTCGACGCTGCTGCGCCACGCCGCGGGACTGCTGAAACCCACGCGGGGTCGTGTTACCACGGCCGGCCGGGTCGGGCTATTGCTGCAGAACCCCAACGACTACCTCGTCCACGACCGCGTGGCCGACGAGGCGCCGGCGGTCGCGCTCGCCCAGGCCGGGCTCGATCCGGTCTCCTTCGCCGAGCGCCATCCGCGCGACCTGTCCGGCGGCGAACGTCAGCGTCTGGCTCTGGCCGTCGTTCTCGGTGATGAGGCCGACGCGGCAGCGGCGCTGTGCCTGGATGAGCCCACGCGGGGGATGGACCGCGGCGACAAGGCGGCGCTCGCGCGCCTGCTCGCCGGCCTGCCCGGCAGCGTCGTGGTCGCCACCCACGACCCCGAGTTCGCGGCCGGGTTCGCCGACCGGGTGATCCTCCTCGCCGACGGAGCCGTCATCGCTGACGGACCGGTGGGCGAGGTCCTCGCCGGCGGGATCTACTTCGCCACCGAAACGGCCCGGATCCTGGGCGGGTGGAAGTCGATTCTCACGCCCGAGGAGGCCCTGGCCACCCTGGCCCGACCGCGCGCCGGCATCCCGGTGCAGGTGCCGACGCCATGAGCTGGCAGCTCGGAGCGTTCGTGCTTCTCGGGCTCGCGCTGGCCGGCGGCTTTGCCTGGTATGAGCGGGTGCGCCCCGACGCGCGGATCGTGGCCCTGGTGGCCACGCTGGCGGCGTTTGCCGCCCTGGGGCGGGTCGCCTTTGCCGCGGTACCGAACGTCAAGCCCACCACCGACATCGTGCTCATCTCGGGCTACGCGCTCGGTGGGGGGCCGGGGTTCGCGGTTGGCGCGCTGGCCGGACTGGCCTCGAACTTCTTTTTCGGGCAGGGGCCCTGGACGCCATGGCAGATGGCGGCGTGGGGCGCCACGGGCATGTTCGGCGCCGCTCTGGCCGCCGTAAGCGCGGCGCCCCGGCCGGGGGCGGGACCGCGGATCGGACGCGTCTCGCTCGCTGTGGCCTGCGGGCTGGTTGGTTTTGCCTTCACGGTCGTCCAGGACCTCGGCGACTGGGTCACCTACAGCGACCACAGCGCTCGTCAGCTCTGGGCCTACATCGGGCAGGGGCTCGGCTTCGACGGCATCCATGCCGCCGGCTGCGTGACCTTCGCGCTCCTGTTCGGCCCCGGGCTGCTTCACGCGATCCAGCGCTTCACGCGGCGGCTGCAGGTCCGCTGGGTGGCGCCGGGTACGGCCTTCCCTCTGCTTGGTGCGGCGATCGCGCTTCTTGCCGTGAGCCTGCCCGCGCCCGGGCCTGCTCGCGCCGCCGCTCCGGCCGGATCCCCGGCCGGCTACCTGTCGCGGGCCCAGAACGCCGACGGCGGGTTCGGGGCTGCTCCGGGCCAGGCCTCCGATCCGCTCTTTTCGGGCTGGGCCGCGCTTGGGCTGGCCTCGGCCCACATCGACCCCCTGCGGCCTGGCCCCGGCGGCCGCAGCGTCATCGGCTACATCCGCGCCCACGGCGTGAGGTCGCTCGACACGGGTTCGCTCGAGCGCACGATCCTCGTCGTCGGGGCGGCCGGCCTCCCGGCTCAGACCTTCGGCGGCGACAACCTCGCGAACATGCTCGAGGGCCGCCGCGGGCGCAACGGTGCGTTCGGCGGCACCGTCAATCTCACCGCTTTCGCGATCCTCGCCCTGCGCAGCGTGGGGCTCCCGGCGCCGGCGACGAGCGTCCGCTGGCTGATTCGTCAGCCGAACGCCGACGGCGGCTACGGCTTTGCCGGCGCCGGTTCGGCCAGCGACAGTGATGACACCGGAGCGGTCCTCGAGGCGCTGGCCGGCCAGCCGGGGGCCGCCGCCGCTCGGGCCCGGGCGGTGGGCTACCTGCGCGGGCATCAGGGCCGCGACGGGGGATTCGCCGCCCAGCCCGGCATGGGCTCCAATGCCCAGTCAACGGCCTGGGCGGTGCAGGGCCTGGTGGCGGCCGGGGTCAACCCGGGCGCCCTACACCGCCGTGGAGCTCAATCGCCGGTCGCCTACCTCCGCTCGCTGATCGGCGCAAACGGCGCCGTCGCCTATGCCCACGGCCAGAACCAGACGCCGGTGTGGGTGACCGCGCAGGCGTTGATGGCGCTTGAGCAGCGGCCTCTGCCGCTGCCGGCGATGGCGCTGCCCGCGCCCCACCGGGCGACGCCCGGGCCGGTTGGGTCGGCCGCCGCCCGGCGCCATGGCGGTCGCGCCAGGGCCAGGCTCGGTCATCACACCCGCCGCCACCAGCAGCGACACTCTGCCCGCCGCCCCACAGCACCGAAAACCGGCGCTCTGCAGCATGAAGTGCTCCGCCTGGCCGGGGAGGCCGGGGTCACCGCGGCGGCGTTGCTCGCCCCGGTCGGGGTGGGCTGAGGCTGGGGCGACGTCGCAATCCAGCGTCAATCGATACGCTGCGCGCCGCGATGAGGATCGGAGTCCCCAAGGAGACGACCGACGGCGAGCGCCGCGTGGCCATGGTGCCCGATGTCGTCAGCCGGCTGCTGTCGTCGACCGAGGGCCTCGAGGTGCTCGTGCAGCGCGGGGCGGGCGCCGGGGCGCTGATCCCCGATAGCGCCTACGAGGAGGCCGGCGCGACCATGGTCGACGATGCCGGCCAGGCCCTCGGCGCCGACGTCGTGGTCAAGGTCGCCGCGCCGAATCCCGAGGAGACCGCCCGGCTGAGTGCAGACAGCGTGCTCATCGCCTTCCTCGGGCCGCTCACCAACGGCGAGGGCGTCAAGGCGATCGCCGCCACCGGCGCGACGAGCTTCGCCCTGGAAGCCGTGCCTCGCATCAGCCGCGCCCAGTCCATGGATGCCCTCTCGTCGCAGGCCAACATCGCCGGCTACCGCTCGGCGCTCATCGGGGCCCAGGAGTTGGGCCGGTACTACCCGATGCTGATGACCGCGGCGGGCACGATCCGCCCGGCCACCGTCCTCGTGCTCGGCGCCGGCGTGGCCGGTCTGCAGGCCATCGCCACCGCCCGCCGTCTCGGCGCCGTCGTGCAGGGCTTCGATGTGCGCGCCGCCGTCAAGGAGCAGGTCGAGTCGCTGGGGGCCAAATTCCTCGAGTTTGACCTCGGCGGCGACCTCGAGGGCGCCGGCGGCTACGCGAAGGAGCTCACCGCCGAGCAGCAGCAGCGCCAGCAGGAGCTGATGGCCGAGGCGATCGGCAAGGTCGACGTGGTCATCACGACGGCGGCGGTGCCCGGGCGCCGGGCTCCGATCTTGGTCACCGAGAAGGCCGTGGAGCTCATGAAGCCCGGCTCGGTGATCGTCGACCTGGCCGCGGAGTCGGGCGGCAACTGCGAGCTGTCGGAGCCGGGCCGGAGCATCATCCGCCACGACGTCAAGATCCTCGCCCCGCTGAATGTCCCCTCGACGATGGCCGAGCACGCCTCGCAGCTGTATGCCCGCAACATCCAGGCCCTGCTCGGACTCATGATCGAGGACGGCGCCCTCAAGCTCGACTTCGAGGACGAGGTCATCGCGGGGGCCTGCATCACCCGGGATAAGCAAATCGTCCACGAGGGCGCCAGGGCTGCGGCTGGCGCCGCGGCGTAGGAGGTTTCCGTAGCCATGGACCCATTGGTCATCGATATCGCGGTGCTTGTCCTCGCTGGCTTCGTCGGCTTCGCCGTCATCTCCAAGGTGCCCAACACCCTGCACACGCCGCTCATGTCGGGCACCAACGCGATCCACGGCATCGTTGTGCTCGGCGGCCTCCTCCTGATGGCCGAATCCTCCGGTTTCCTGGAGAAGCTGCTGCTCGTCATCGCCGTCGCCTTCGGCACGATCAACGTGATCGGCGGTTTCCTGGTGACCGACCGGATGCTGGGGATGTTCAAGGCCAAAGACCCGCCCAAGGCCGAGGATGCCGACGCGGACGGGAGCGGATCGGCGTGAGCACCGCCGGGACCATCTTCCTGCAGTCGACAAACTTCATCGACGCGGCCTACATCGTGGCCTTCGGGTTCATGATCTACGGCATGAGCGGCCTCACCGGGCCGCGGACCGCGGTTCGCGGCAACCAGCTCGCCGCCGTGGGCATGGCCATCGCCGTCATCGCCACCCTGCTGCGAAACGGAGAATTTCACGGCTCGGGCACCGTCATCCTGATCATCGTCGGCCTGGTCATCGGCACCGCCGTTGGTGTGCCTGCGGCGCGCAACGTGAAGATGACCGCGATGCCCCAGATGGTCGCGCTGTTCAACGGCGTCGGCGGCGGCGCGGTGGCCCTGATCGCCTGGGTCGAGTACCGCCACCACTTCGGGGGCGACTGGCCGCTGCGCTCGGAGACCTTCGAGCTGTTCGGCGCGGTCGTTGGCTCGATCTCCTTCTGGGGATCGGGCGTCGCCTTCGCCAAGCTCCAGGAGATCCTCCCAGGTCGGCCGATCAAACTGCCGAGTCAGGCGATCATCAACCTGGTTCTCCTGCTCATCTGTGTGGTCAGCGCGGTGATCCTCGCCGCCGGCACGCATTCCCAAGCGCTGTTCATCTTCGGCATTCTGGTCGCCTCCGGAGCGCTGGGCCTCATGGTCGTGCTGCCCATTGGGGGCGCCGACATGCCGGTCGTCATCTCGCTGCTCAACGCGTTCACCGGCCTCTCAGCCGCGGCCACCGGGCTGGCGCTGTCCAACCCGGTGATGATCGTGGCCGGCATGATCGTCGGCGCCTCGGGCACGATCCTCACCGACCAGATGGCCAAGGCCATGAACCGCTCGGTCCCGTCGATCATCGCCGGCGGCTTCGGCGGCACCGTGGCCGCGCCGACCGGCGGGGCGGGGGAGACGGGCGGCACGGTGCGTTCGACCAGCGCCGCTGACGTGGCCATCCAGCTGTCCTACGCGCGCCAGGTGGTGATCGCTCCCGGTTACGGCCTGGCTGTGGCCCAGGCTCAGCATGCTGTGCGCGAGCTCGAGCGCGCGCTCGAGGCCAAGGGGGTCGAGGTCAAATACGCGATCCATCCTGTGGCGGGACGCATGCCTGGCCACATGAATGTGCTGCTGGCCGAGGCCGACGTGCCCTATGAGCTGCTTCGGGAGATGGACGACATCAACCCGGAATTCGGGCGCACCGACGTGACCCTGGTGATCGGCGCCAACGATGTCACCAATCCGGCGGCCAAGAACGAGCCCGGCAGCCCCATCTACGGCATGCCGATCCTCGAGGTGGACCGGTCGGGGGCGGTGATCGTGCTCAAGCGCTCGATGGCTTCGGGCTTTGCCGGTATCGACAACCCACTCTTCTACGACCCTAAGACCACGATGCTGTTCGGCGACGCCAAGGCCTCCGTGAGCGAGGTCACAGCCGAGGTCCAGGCGCTGTAAGAGACTGAAGTTCTGAGTAAGTGCCCGATGCGGGCCGTTCGCGGTTAGAGTCGGCCTGCGACCCCCCGAATCCCGCCAGCGAGGAGCCATGGACCCCAAACGTCTGACCGCGATACCGATCTTCTCCGAGCTCTCGGACGCCGAGGCCAACCGTCTGGCCGCGTTCGCCACGGAGACCAGTGCCGCCGAGGGTCAGATCCTGATGAAGGAAGGCGACTATTCGGTCGAGCTGATCGCCATCGAGGAAGGCACCGCCGACGTCCTCCAGGGCGGCAAGCAGATTGCCTCGCTGGAACCGGGTGACCTGATCGGCGAGATGGGTCTGCTCGAGCACCGCCCGCGCAACGCCGACGTCATCGCCACCTCGCCCATGCGCCTCATCAAGCTCACCCACTGGGAGATCCGCCGGATGTCCGAGGAGACCGTGGACCGCATCAAGGCCACGATCGAGGAGCGCCGTAAGGCCGGGGTCGCCGACCCTGGCCGCTCGTCCGAGTAGCGGCTCCCGCCGGGCGTCCGACGGTTTTGCTGCTTTCTGCAGCGGTTTTGTGACGTTTGCGCCGCGAGGGGTGGAACCCCGGGGACGTGGCGAAATCTCGTGCCCCCAGGGAGCACTTGGGTACGCCACCTCCGTTACCGAATGCCGTGGTCACGGCGCGTGCCCGACGCGTATCGGCGCTCCCACAGCCGGTCTGCACGTTCGACACCACACCGTCGCCGGATTCTGATAGTTTGCCGCTCGCCGAATCCCCAGTCAGCCGCCCTGGGGAGCGGGGAGCCCAAGTCGTTGGGGCGAGTCCCGTGGTGATCTGCGAGAAGCGCTTTATCCGAGCGCCAGCCCGTCAGCTAACCCCGTAGGCCAAACAGGCAAGCCCCGTTTTCTGCAAGGCCGCATTCAGCGGCTCCGTTCTGCGTGTCCAAATCCAGCAGCTTCCCGTACCCGAACGTGTGCAAGCCGACGCCCAATCCGGCCTGGGCGCCGCACCCCGTCGAACGCTAGCCCGATGACCTGGCTTCGTCGCTTCACACTTGCCGTCCTGCTCGCCGCGCTCCTTCCCGCCGGCGTGGCCGCGGCCAGTTCAGGCGGCGCGGCCCTGGTCGGACCGGCCACCACAAAGGGGATCGTCACCACCAAGGGCGTGACGTCGGTGTTCACCCGCACCCTGCGCAAGGGCCAGCGGGGCGTTGATGTCCGCACACTGCAGTCGTGGCTGACTGACGTCGGCTTCGCAGTGCCCCAGACGGGCTACTTCGGAACGATGACCAAGGCGGCGGTCCGCGGCTATCAGGTCGTCCATTCGCTGCGTCCGGCCAGTGGCGCTGTCGGACGGCGTACGGCAGCGAGTCTGCAGGCAGCGGTCAAGGCCGCGGCCAAGAGCATCAGCGTCGCCAGCGGCACGGGATCGACCACCACGGGAGGGCTGGTCTTCCCGCTCAAGCCGCTGTCTCGCGTGCTCTCCCCGAAGGCCTGGTCCCTGGATCAGGGCGTCGACATCGGCACGGTCGGCAACGCCTGCGGCAGTCAGGTCGTGGAGGTGGCCATGGCTCCGGGCAAGATCGTCCAGGAGGGCATCAGCGGCTTCGGGCCCTACGCGCCGATCCTCAAGGTTTCCAGCGGGCCCTACGCCGGCCGGTTCATCTATTACGGGCACGCCGCGCCGGCCCTCGTCCCGGTCGGTGCGACCGTAACCGCCGGACAGCCCATCGCCGAGCTCGGGTGCGGCGATGTCGGGATCTCCACCGGTCCCCACATCGAGATCGGGATCGGCCACCCCGGCGGCCCACCCTGCTGCCCGGGCTACCAGGAGACATCCCCGGCCTGGTATGACGTGCTCCTCGGCCTGTATCACCAGGTCGGCGGTCAGTAGCCCCCCGGGGGTCGGGCGCGCTGACCCGCGGCAGCGGTCGCGGGCGGGCGAGTCGGCCGTGGGCCGGCGACGGCTATCTTGCCGGACATGCTCAACCGCGAGATGGCGCTGGAGACGCTGGCCCGCGAGCACTTCGACGTGGCCGTGATCGGCGGCGGGATCACCGGCGCCGGCGTGGCCCTCGACGCCGCGTCACGCGGTTACAGCGTCGCTCTGGTTGAGCAGGCAGACTTCGCCTCGGGCACAAGCAGCCGTTCCTCCAAGCTCGTCCACGGGGGCCTGCGCTATCTGCAGAACTTCGACCTCGGTCTCGTGCGCGAGGCTCTCCTCGAGCGTCAGCTCTTGGTCCGCCTGGCCCCGCACCTGGTCCGGCCCCTGCCCCTCGTCGTCCCCGCGTTCGATGGCGCCCGCCCCGACCGTCTCATGGGCATCGGCCTGAACATGTACGACGTGATGGCCGCCCCGTCTCTGCGCGCACGGCGCAGCGCCCGCCGAGACGGGTCGCAGGCGGGCGAGGTCGACTGGAGCCCGGCTCGGCATCGGGTGATCTCCGGTGAGGAGGTCGTCGAGCTCCTGCCGGCCCTCGCCGGCCGCCATCCCAGTGGGGGGTATCTCTTCTACGACTGCCAGACCGATGATGCGCGGCTCGTCCTCACCGTGCTCGGGGAAGCCGAACGGTTCGGGGCCATCTGTGCCAACCGGCTGGAGGTCACCGAGCTGGTCGGAGTCGACGGCTCAGCCCCGGGAATCCGTGTGCTCGATCGCGAGACTTCATCCGAGTTCCCGATTCGCGCCGACAACGTGATCAACGCGACCGGGGTGTGGGCGGACCGGATCCGCCCCGAGGAGCTGCACTCCGAGGCCGACGTGCCGCGCATCGCCCCCAGCCGGGGTACCCACATCACCTTGAGCCATGCCGATCTGCCGCTCGTCTCCGGGGCCATCGTCCCGGCGGGAGGCGGGCGCTCGATCTTTGCCCTGCCCTGGCTGGGCCGGAGCCTGATCGGCACGACCGACGACAACTACGACGGCGACATCGCCCACGTGCACCCGTCCCCGGGTGACGTCGACTATCTTCTGCAGGCGGTCAACGACTTCTTCGGCTTGTCGCTGGGTCGCTCGCACGTGACCGGCGCGTACGCCGGGGTGCGTCCGCTCATCTCCACCGGGGACAGCAAGAAGTCGGTCGACATCTCACGCAAGGCGGAGCTCTATGAGACCTCCAGCGGCCTCATCACGATCACCGGCGGCAAGCTCACGACCTGGCGGCGGATGGCCAAGCTGGCCGTCGATCGCCTGGTCGAGCGCGAAGCCCGCGACGCACCTTGCCGCACCGCCGAGATTCCATTGGGACAGGCGGTCGCGGCGGCTGATTTGTCACCGGCGGAGGGGGTATCCGAGACGGCTCGCACCGCGCTCGCCGCGCGTTACGGCTATGGCGCGCACGAGGTGCTCGCGCTCGTGGCCGAGCGGGAGGAGCTCGCGCAGCCGATTGTCGAGGG
>JAXDGI010000110.1:0-22255 GCA_034665145.1 Solirubrobacteraceae bacterium | reverse complement strand
GTTGATGCGGGTCGTCTACTCGCACCTGAGCGACGAGGAAGCGGCCAATCGCCTCCGTGACGTAGTGCGGTCCGACCCACCAGGTGGGAGAGCAACGCTCACCTACGTGACGCGGATACGCGACGGTTCATGTGAATACGAGACGGACCGCGCCTACCGCGTTCTCTGTGCCGCCATCAACGGCGCGCCACCTGAGTCAGTCAGCCCGGAGAACGCGGCGTTTTTTGAACGACAGAGGGCGCTTGGATGGAGCTCCCTGGATGAGGCGTTCGATCAGCTTGCCGACGCCGTGCCAGAGCTTGCACAAGTCGCACAGATGGTCGAAACGGAGCCATCGACGAGCGACTGGATCAGACATGCTGAGAAACTGATCGGTCCACGCTCGCCACAGAGCGATCCACTACTCCGCTCCTCGCTCGCGTTGACCGTCGTGGCGAGATACCTCGGAGTCATCAGAAGAGGCAGCGACCACGACCGGCTCCGGCGTCCGGTGTGGTCATCCGGAGCCCCTGCCGCAGACCCATAGCCTCTGGGGCTTCGACTAGGGGCAGTGCGGAACCGTCGGCTAAGGCTCCCGCTTCGTCGCCATTCCAGCAGCGCGACTCGGACTACTGCTTCGGGCTACAAGCAGCAGCCACGGCCTAAGCCGCAAGCCTGATCGCGAGAGACGTTGCAGAGATGCGCTTCGGGTGTGAGGCGCCGGGCGCCCTCATCGCGTCGGTTGCCGCCCCGCAAACCAGCATTTCCCCGAACCTGGTGCACCCCAAATGCACCCTCTCGCTCGTGCCGGGGAACTGTCAGCGAGGCAAAGACTCGATTCAAACCCCTAAGTTTGCAGGGACTTCTCGAGAATGGAGCTAGCCGGGCTCGAACCGGCGACCTCCTGGGTGCGATCCAGGCGCTCTCCCAACTGAGCTATAGCCCCGTGTGACGGCATTCGCCGCCTAGGCAGCGCCGTAGTTTAGCCCTGCCCTGGCTGCCTGTCGCCCGCTCTGTGGGACAGAGAGCGCAGGTTCGGGGCTTGTGAGGTGTGAACAATGCGCCGATACCCTGCGTGAACCCTCTCGGTCCATGAGCTTTCGCGCGCGCTTAACCACGTTCTTCCTTCTCATCGTGGTCGTTCCCATGGCCGCGATGGGCTTCCTCGTTTTCCGCCTCATCAGCGACAGCCAGCAGGGAAAGGCCTTTGCCCGAGCCGATGGCATCGCCAGCGCGGCCGCCGGCCTATATACCGAGGCGAGCCGCTCGGCCAGTCTCGACGCCCGCAGCGTGGCCCGGCGTCTGCAGCGTTCATCTAGACGCCAGTTGCCGGCGCGGGCCGCGGCGTTGCAGGCCCAGGTGGGGATCGAGCGCATCACGGTGTCGGTCGGGGGACGGACGGTCGCCGACGTGGGCGCCCGCGATGCCGTCGCGCCTGGCGTGGCCACCGTTCGTGCCTCGTCGGATCGCCCCGCGCGAACCATCACCCTCTCGGAGTTGAGCGCCAGCCAATTCGCCAGCCAGCTCAGCGGGCGGGGCTTTGGCGTCGTCGTTCGCGAGGGCGGCAAGACTCTGGCCACGACCGTAGGCGCAGCTCGCGGGCACAGCCTGCTCCGCTCGGGGCCGGTCAACCTGGGCGGAAAGGCCTACCAGGCCGCGGACCTCAACTTCAGCGGCTTCGGCCGCAACCCGGTCCGGGTCACCGTCCTGTCAGACAACAGCGCGATCGACGGGTCGGTGACCAGCAGCCGGGTCGTGGCCTCGATCTTCATCCTGGCCTTCCTCGCGCTGGCCTTCAGCTTCTCGCTGTTGGCCTCGCGAGCGCTCCAGGGCCAGCTGGCCAACTTTCTCGCCGCGGCCCGGCGCCTCGCCCATGGCGACTTCTCCTCCCCGATCCCCACCCAGGGCAACGACGAGTTCGCCGCCCTGGGTCAGGAGTTCAACAACATGTCCCAGCAACTCGCCGCCCGGCTCGAGGAGCTGGAGCGAGAGCAGGCCCGGGTTCGGCGGTCGATCCGCACCATCGGTGACGCGTTCGCCGCCAACCTCGACCGCGAGGCGCTGCTCGAGCTCGCGCTGCGCACGGCCATCGACGCCATCGGGGCCGACCGAGGACGGGTGGTTGCTCGGCAGTCGGCGGCCGACGAGCTGACCGAGGTGATTCGCCGCGGACGCCTGACCGGCCTGGAGACCCCGATCACCGATTCCGAGCGCGGCGCCCTGGAGGGCGACGGCCTCGGCCAGGCGTGGACGAAGGAACTAACCATGGCCACCGTCGCCTTGGGCGCGATCGAGTCCGGGGGGCCGCCGCACGGCCTCATCACGGTTGGCCGGCCCGGCCGGAGCTTCAACGAGGACGATCTCGAGCTGCTGCGGTCGCTCGCCACGCGGGCCACTCTGGCGCTGGCCAACGTCAACCTGCATCACGATGTGCAGCGTCAGGCCGTCACCGACGACCTCACCGGCCTGAGCACGCACGGCCACTTCCAGGAGCTGTTGGGCGCCGAGATGGAGCAGGTGCGCCGCTACCGCTACCCGGTCGGCCTGGTCATGATCGACATCGACGACTTCAAGTCCATCAACGATGTCTACGGCCATCAGCAGGGGGATGTCGTGCTCCGCAGCGTGGCCGGGGTGCTCCGCGAGAACTCCCGTGACGTCGATGTCGCCGCGCGCTACGGGGGGGAGGAGATGGCTCTCATCCTGCCCCACACCGACCTCGAGGGCACCTACGTCATCGCCGAGCGAACGCGGCATGCGATCGAGGCCCTCCACGTGCCTCTGCTTGAGGGCACCGGAGCGTTGCAAATCACCGCGAGTGTCGGCGTCGCGGCCTCCGGCGACGGCAATAAGGATGAGCTCATCACCGCCGCGGACAACGCGCTTTACGTGGCCAAGCGCGACGGTAAGAACCGAACTATTAAGGCGGACTCGCAGACCGCGAACGTGCTCGGAGGCCGCTAGGCTTTGCGGCTATGGGTCTATTAGACGACGCGATTCGCCAGCATCTAGACCTCAAGCGCCGCCGCGGCGCCGATCCCAGCGAAGTCGAGCGCGCTGAGCGTGAGGCGCTGGGGCCCGTGAGGCGAGTACAGGCCCCCGAAAGCGCTGAGGCCGACGAGGTTTCCGATCAGGTGTCACTAGCCGACGAGGATGGCTTTGACCACGAGGCCGAGCCCGCCCTGGGGGTGGCCTTTGACCACGAGGCCGACGAGGAGAGCTGGAGCTTTGAGGACGACGAGCCCGCTTCGGCTGCGCAGTCCGACCACGGCCTCGAGGCGCCCCTGGAAGCCGAGGCACTCGGTCAGGAGACGGCTGTTCATCGGCCGGACTTTCTCGACGACGATGGCTTCGATGAGCCTGACTTCGAATCTCCCCGGCGGGATACGCCACCGCCCCATCCAGCTAGAGGCGAAACCGAGGAATACGACGTCGAGCACGCGCTCGGGTCACACCCCGCCGGAGCCGACGCCGAAGACGGCGAGGGCGAGGAACTGCTCGAGGAGACTCCGGAGTTCCTGCAGGACACGCCCGACCATGACCGCCTGTGGTTCGAGCAGCGCCCGCCCAAGGACTTCGACTTCGACGGCTGAGCCGGCCCAAACCGGGCAAGCCTGACCCGGTTTCTCGCCATGATGGGCGCCCGCGGACTCCAGCTCGAGGCCGGTCTCTGAGCTCGCGTCAGCACTCCGGATTGCCGTGGCCCTGAGCTCGCGGAGACCGCCGCGCCCAGGCCCTACATGCGAAAGACGCCGTAGCGCACGTCGGCCAGCGGCGCGTTGGCCGCCGCCGACAGACCCAGCCCGAGGACGTCGCGCGTGTCTCGAGGATCGATCACGCCGTCGTCCCAGATCCGGGCGGTGGCGTAATAGGGGTGCCCCTGCTGCTCGTACTGCTCGCGCAGTCGCGCGCCCGTCTCCGATTGACCGACCTCGGTCATCACCGTCGCCGCCTGTTCGCCGCCCATGACCGAGATGCGGGCATTGGGCCACATCCACAGCAGTCGCGGCGAATAGGCCCGTCCGGCCATTCCGTAGTTCCCGGCCCCGAACGACCCGCCGACGATGACGGTCAGCTTCGGCACGCGGGCGGTGGAGACCGCCGTCACGAGCTTGGCGCCGTTCTTGGCGATTCCGCCCGCCTCATAGTCGCGGCCGACCATGAACCCGGTGATGTTCTGCAGGAAGACCAGCGGGATGCGGCGCTGATCGCAGAGTTCGATGAAATGCGCCCCCTTGAGGGCTGACTCGGAGAAGAGAATGCCGTTGTTGGCCAGGATCCCGACCGGGTGTCCGTGGATGTGGGCGAAGCCGGTCACCAGCGTCGCCCCGTAGAGCTCCTTGAACTCATGCCAGCGCGATCCGTCGACGACCCGCGCGATGATCTCGCGGGCGTCGTAGGGGCGGCGGATGTCGCTCGGGACCGCCCCGAGCAGGCTGGCGGTCGCGACGGCCGGCTCCTGCACCGCGATCCGCTTCCACGGAGCCGGCGGCCGCGGGGCCAGCGTTGAGACGATCCCGCGCACGATCTGCAGCGCGTGCGCGTCGTCCTGGGCCAGGTGATCGGTGACCCCGGAAGTCCGCGAGTGCAGGTCGCCGCCGCCCAGTTCCTCGGCTGTGACCTCCTCACCGGTGGCCGCCTTGACCAGGGGCGGACCGCCCAGGAAGATCGTGCCCTGGTCGCGGACGATGATCGTCTCATCACTCATTGCCGGGACGTAGGCACCCCCAGCCGTGCACGAACCCATAACCGCGGCGATCTGCGGGATCTCCGCCGCTGACATCGTCGCCTGGTTGAAGAAGATGCGGCCGAAGTGCTCACGGTCGGGGAACACCTCATCCTGGCGGGGGAGGAAGGCACCCCCCGAATCGACCAGGTAGATGCAGGGCAGGCGGTTCTGCAGGGCGATCTCCTGCGCACGGAGGTGCTTCTTGACCGTCATCGGGTAGTAGGTCCCGCCCTTGACCGTCGCGTCATTGGCCACGATTACGCACTCTCGCCCGCTCACGCGGCCGATGCCGGTGATGATTCCCGCGCCTGGGGACTCATCGTTGTACAGGCCGTGGGCGGCCAGAGCCGAGAGCTCGAGGAAGGGGGCGCCCGGGTCGAGCAGCCGGTCGACCCGCTCACGGGGCAGCAGCTTGCCCCGGCTAGTGTGGCGCTCGCGGGCTGCCGCGCCGCCGCCCTGCTGCACTCGGCGGACTTGCTCGGTGAGGTCGCCGATCAACGCCTCGTGCGCGCGCTGGTTGGCCTGAAACTCGTCCGAGGCCGGGCTGGCGGTACTGCGCAGGACGGTCATGGCGATCCGTTGGGCTCCACCCGGGCAAGGGGTTGGTCGACGCCCACCTTGTCGCCGACCGCGACGCTCAGTTCGGCCACCGTGCCGTCGACGGGCGCCGTCATGGCCAGCTCCATCTTCATCGACTCCAGGACGACCAGCGTGTCCCCGGCGTGAACCTCCTCACCGACGCTGGCCGGGACCAGAAGCACCTGACCGGGCATCGGCGCCCGCAGATCTCCGCCGGACTGGCCGGCCTCGGACTGGTCGGCATCACGGTGGCGAACCGGCCACGCCCAGCCGCCGCAGCCCACCCACAAGGTGTCCCCGTCCTCGGCGTAGGTCCATTCGTGCCGCTCGTCTCCGAAGATGAGCGTGAAGGCGTCAGCGGCACTTGGCTGCACGGCGACGGCCTCGTCTCCGGTGAGCACGACCTCGACGGCGTCACCGCCGCCAACGGCCAGCCGCCACCACGACCGGGCCCGCTGACCGCCCAGGCGCCATCCGTCGGCGCGCGCGAACGGTTCATCCCCGGAGCGCTCGGACAGCAGTCGCAACGAGATCAGCGCCGCCGCTCGAGCCACGGTCTCGCTGGGCGGACCAGGGGGGAGGTTCACCCGTTGCACCAGCCCGGTGTCGAGCTGGCCTGTGCGCACCTCGTCGGTGGCAATCAGGGAGCGCAGGAAGCCCGTCGTCGTGGTGACGCCGAGGACGGTGGTGTGGGCCAGCGCCCGGTCAAGCTCGGACAGTGCCATCTGCCGGTCTGACCCGTGCACGATGACCTTGGCCAGCAGCGAGTCATAGGACGTGTCGATCACGCTCCCCACCTCGATGGCGTCGTCGACGCGAACGCCAGGCGGCCGGTGGTAGGCGAGCACACGCCCGGCAGCGGGCAGGAAGTCGCGTGTTGCGTCCTCAGCGTTGATCCGGGCCTCGATCGCGTGGCCCGTGAGGAGGACCTGGGACTGGTCGAGGGCGAGGGGTTCGCCGGCGGCCACCCGCAGCTGTGCCTCGACCAGATCCAGACCGCAGACCAGCTCGGTGACTGGATGCTCGACCTGCAGGCGGGCGTTCATCTCCAGAAAGTAGTGCTCGGCCGGGTTCTCGAAGGCGGTGATGAACTCCACCGTTCCCGCACCGATGTAGCCTCCCGCCCGGGCCAGAGCCACCGCGGCCGCGCCGAGCCGCGCGCGGAGTTCCGGGCCGACGACGGGGGAGGGGGACTCCTCGATCACCTTCTGGTGGCGGCGCTGCAGCGAGCACTCGCGCTCGCCGAGGTGAAGGACGTTGCCGTGCGTGTCGCCCAGCACCTGCACTTCGATATGCCGGGCACGGAGCAGGAAGCGCTCGATGAACACGCGGTCGTCCCCGAAGCCCGCCTGGGCCTCGCGGCGGGCCGACTCCAGGGCAGACTGCAGATCTTCGCGCCGGTCGACCACGCGCATCCCGCGCCCGCCACCGCCCGCGGCAGCCTTGACCAGCAGCGGATAGGGCGTGCCCGGCGCGGCGGCCTCCGCCTCGCTGAAGGTCGGGACCACCGGAACGCCGGCCTGCTCGGCGGCCGCCTTGGCCCGGAGCTTGTCGCCCATCAGCTCGCTGACCTCCGGCGGCGGACCGACGAACACGACTCCCGCTTGCGCACAGGCTCGGGCCAGGTCCGGGTTCTCCGAGTGAAAGCCATAGCCGGGGTGCAGCGCCTCGGCTGCCGTTCGGGTGCAGGCGGCGATCAGCTCGGGGATCGCCAGGTAGGAGGAGACGGATACGGCCTCGCTCGCTTCGTGCACGTGCGGCGCGTCGCGGTCGGCCGGCGTGAACACGGCCACGGAGCCGATGCCGAGGCGGTCGAGCGTCCGGATCACCCGGCGGGCGATCTCCCCCCGGTTGGCCACCAGCACGTTGGCGAACATCAGCCGAGCCCGACGGCGGGTCCCGCCACGCGCGTCACGCTCCGAGCGCGCGGGCGATCACCATCTGCTGGATCTCATCGGTGCCCTCGCCGATGGTGAGGATCTTGGCGTCGCGGTAAAACCGGCAGACCGGGTACTCCTCGATGTAGCCGTAGCCGCCGTGGATTTGCACGGCCTCTTCGCTGGCCCGGACGGCCAGGCGACCGGTTTTCAGTTTGGCCTGGGCGGCGGTGAGCGAGAAGTCCTGGCCCTCGTCCTTCTGCCACGCCGCCTTGTAGGTGAGCAGGCGCGCGGCTTCGATTTCGGTGGCCAGATCGGCAAGCTTGGCCTGGATGGTCTGAAACTTGGCGATCGGCCGCCCGAAGGCCCGGCGCTCCTGGGCGTAGGCCAGGGCCTGGTCAAGCGCCCCCTGAGCGAGTCCGACCCCCATGGCGGCCACGCCGATGCGTCCGATGTCGAGGACGCGGAGGAACTGCCGAAAGCCCTCGCCCGGTCGGCCGAGCAGGTTCTCCGCCGGGACCCGGCAGTCGCTGAAGCTGAGCGGCCGGGTGTCCGAGGCGTGCCAGCCCATCTTGCGGTAGGGCTCACCCTGCTCATAGCCCGGGGTGCTCTGCGGGACGATCAGGTTCGAGATCTCATCGTCGCCGGTCCGCGCGGTGATGCAGACCACGCCCGAGATGTCGGTGCCGGCGTTGGTGATGAACTGCTTGGTTCCGTTGATGACCCAGCTGCCGTTGTCGCGCCTCGCGCGCGTGCGCGTGTTACCCGCGTCGGAGCCGGCCTCGGGCTCGGTGAGGCCGAAGGCGCCCAGTATGTCCCCCGAGCACAGCTGGGGCAGCCACTCGTCCTTCTGCTCCTGGGTGCCGAACAGGTAGATCGGCTGGGTGCCCAGCGAGGTGTGGGCGCAGAGCGTGATGGCGACGCTCGAGTCCACGCGGGCCAGCTCCTCGACGGCCACCGCGTACTGCAGGCTGGTGCCGCCGGCGCCGCCGACCTCCTCGGGGAACGGGATGCCCATCCACCCCAACGCAGCCATCTTGGCGACGATCTCGTAGGGAAAAGCCTTGGTGCGGTCAAGCTCGCCGGCCGCCGGGGCCACCTCCGCCTCGGCGAACTCCCGGACGGTGCTCTGCAGCAGGTGGGTTTCACCGTCGAGGGCGAAGATCATGGGGCACGATCCTACCTAGTCAGCTGAGCAGTCCGAACGCCCGTTCAGACAGCGTTTGACAACCGGTTTATAACTCCTATCCAGTGCCCGGCCGTCCGACCCGTCCCGCCCTCCAGCAACGCTATGACCGTCGCCGGCAGGCGATGGTCTCGACGGCGGCTGCCGTCTTTGCCCGTCAGGGGTACGACCAGACCACGATGCAGGATCTGGCCGCCTCGATGGGGCTGGCCACCGGCGCGTTGTATCACTACTTCGGCAGCAAGGAGCAGCTGCTAAGGGCCATCTGTGACGAGCTGATGGAGCCGATGCTCGAGCGCGCCCGGGAGGTGAGCTTGAGCGATGCCCCGCCGGCCGAGCGCTTGCGCACGCTGGTCCGGATGTGGGTCACCCACGTGATCGAGTACTGCGACCACGTGCTCGTCTTCCAGCAGGAGCGTCACGTGATCGAATTTGACCCCAAATGGCGCAAGTTCCACGACAGCCGCAAGGCCTTCGAGCACATCATCCGCCACGCCCTCGACGAGGCGCAAACCGACGGACCGCGCACCGGAGACAGCCGTCTCGAGGTGGCCGCGCTGCTCGGCATGGTCAACCACACCCCGGCCTGGTACCGGCTCAGCGGGCGCCTCCGACCCGACGAGCTGGCCGAGGGCTACCTCGCCCTTCTCATCGGCCCCGAGTGACGCACGAGGCGACCGGTCCCGGCCAGCGACGCCATCTCGTCGCCTCCCCGGGTCGCAATCGCACTGCCGCGCCCGGGGTGAGGGGCCGGCGACCACCGGTAGACTCGGCACCGCGCGGGGCCATAGCTCAGTTGGGAGAGCGCCTGCTTTGCAAGCAGGAGGTCGCCGGTTCGATCCCGGCTGGCTCCACTGTAGGAAAGTGCTGCAAATACGTCTCTTTCTCGCCTATGGGGATCAGGGCGACGGCGGTTGCGGTGGCGGGCTGGGTGCTGCGTTGCGATGCGAGCGCCCGCTGGTGACCGCCGACCGCGCCGATACCTCCGTGGACGGCAGCGCGAGATTCGCCGGCGTCGTGAGCACCGCGGCCAGCCGAAAGCCGGTCCGCGTCCTGCGTCGCCAAGAGCCCGCATTCTCGCCAGGAGCACCACGCGTCCGTGCAGGGCTTGACTTGGGTCGGCTCGGAAGGCGCTGGCAGCCCCGCAGTCCGAGCTATTCGGGAGGCTCATGGTGCCGAGCGAGATGCGCGTGGCAGCATCGGAGCGAGAGCGTAACGTGGCCGGCGTGCTGCTGAAGCTGGTCAGCCGCGGTAGCGAGGGTAGCCAGGCGACCGCGAGACCCGTACTTGCGTCAGCGACTGAACCAGCGTGCTCGCCGGGTCGCGCCGAACTCTTGCTTCTCGAGTGCGTACTCGCGTGACGGTTCGTATCGCTGGGCCTTGGGCCCGTCGACCCGGAGGAAGTTGACCTCCACTTTGCCGACGAGTCCTGCGCCGAACTCGGCGTAGCAAATGCCTGATCCTTCGAAGGGCGCCGGAGGCTCCGCGTCCGTGATGGCGGCCGCGATGTCGGCGGCGACGACGAGCGCTGCTGCCTCCGCGAAGATGCCGGCTTTGGGAACGGTTTTCGGGCCTGTGCAGACGTCGCCGAGGGCGTATACGCCGGGAAACTGGGTCTTGAGGTTGTCCTGGTTGACCGGCACCCAGCCGTTGACCGCTAGGCCCGAGACGGTGAGCATGTCGGGCGCCCGGTGCACGGGGATGCCTATGAAGAGGTCGTAGGGCAACGTCTCGCCACTGGCGAGTTGTGCCGACCGTGTGGTCGGATCGATCCCGGTGACCAGGCGCTGGGGCAGCTCCTCGACGCCCCGCTCAGCGAGTCCGTCGCGGAACATCTGCGAGACCGCGGCGGTCACCGGGACCGGGCGTTGCATCGGGAAGGTGGTTGACATCTGCACCGAGTCGCGGATGCCGCGCTGCGTGAAGTACTCGTGCAGTAGGAAGGAGGCCTCGAATGGAGCGGGTGGGCACTTAAATGGTTGTCCGAGGACGGAGACAAGCACTCTTCCCCCGTTGAAATCGGCGAGCGCGTCGCGAAGCCGCTCGGCCCCCGCGAGCGTGTAGTACTCGTGCCCGCCAGCGTCGAGGCCTGGCGTGGCGGCCATGTCGTAGTCGGCGCCGAGCGCTACGACGACGAAATCGGCGTCGTAGAAGCCTGCGTCGGTGGTGACGCGCCGCGCGGCCGCGTCGATTGCGATCACGGTCTCCTGGCGAAACTCGACGCCGTCCTTGACGATGTCATGGTAGGGGAGCTTTACCTCGTCGGCCGATTGACGGCCGAGCATCACCTCGAGCTTGGAGAAGCCGAAGAAGAAAGCGTCGTTGCGATCCAGAAGAGTGACCCGGACCGCGTCAGGGATCGTCTCGGAGAGCCGGGTCGCGAGTTCGAGGCCACCGAAGCCGGCGCCGAGGATCAGGACATGCTTCTTCACCTGCGGTCACCCGACTCCCGTTGACGCGACCGACGTGCAGCGCCCAGATCCCCAGCCTTGCAAGCAAGGCGAGCAGATGATTCCGGTCGTCGGCTTGCGAGTACCTCGGCGCCACTGCTTGCTCCCCTGGTCCTCGCTAGGGGCGCGATCAACGTGTCGTTCCTCCTAGCGGGGACGCTTCTGGTCACTGATGACCGCGGATGATGGAAAGCGGGGTGTCGCTGCGGCTCGTCAACAGACCCGGTGGTCTCGCAGCGCCCGCCCCGGCGCTGCGAGATCCTCCGGTTTTGTCCGTCAGCCCGCGCTGGCCGTCTGAAGCCCCCCGTTCAGACGGCCGCGGCCCCACCCGGCCTGGTCCCTCGGACAAGTTCTTGTTGGCCACTCGTTCAACCTCCGGGACAGGTCGCGAGTTGCGCCCAGACTCGGTGCACACAGTCGCGGTCAACCCCCCACTGGCGAGCGAGTTGGTTCACAATCCGCAACCCATGCCCGCTGGCGTGTAAGACATTCGCGTCGCGCATCTGGGGGGTGGTGTAAGACAGTTCCGGATCATCCACCGAGATCAACACGGTCCCCTCCGCGCAAGCCGCCCGGACGTGGATCATGTCCCCAGCCGAGCCGCCCGAATGCATGACCGCATTCGCGACCAATTCGCTGGCGACCAAAATCACGTCATCTCGGACCCCGTCAAGTTCTCTGATCTCGCTCAGCGCTGCTCTCACCAAGCCGGGGGCGTGGTCGGTGCAGGCAACGTCCAGCGTTATCAGTTCGCGCTCACACGCTGGTGAGGCACGGGTGCCGACGATGGTCAGACCCGGCGCCGACTGGGGCCGCTCAGCCCCGAGGCCGCTCTCTTGAAATGATTCGCGCTCGGCGGTCGGCGCTGGCTTGTGCGACATGAGCCGATACGGGAAGGTAATGAGATACTTCGTTGCCGCGCTGCGACGGCGGCGCGGGCCGCCCTTAAAAGCTGCGGGGCGAGGCGCGAAGAACCCCTCTCGCGCGGTCCGCTGCATGGACTCTGAAGCGGACGTCACGGCCGTTGCTCACACATCGCGGCGCTCGCTCGTGACGTGGGCGTGCGAGCGCATTCACGAACAGACCAGGCCGGTCGGTCGAGCGCTGTGATGAGGCGATACACTGGGGCTCCTGACGTGTATGGATCGCGGTGACCGTCTGATCCCGCGCACGCCGGCCAAGTATTGGAGCCGGGACTGCCGTGCTCGCCGAAGGTTGAAGCGAGCTGAAGCATATGGTACACGCTGCTAGGGCTCACAAGCGCCGGTCGGGCGGCCGGGCGATTTGAGTGGGCGCCCGAAGTTCAGCTGAGGCCGGAGCGCCCAAGACTGCTTGCCCGCGTCCCCTTAGCGGGCCTCGGAACCCTGCAGCATGTCCATCGCTCGAGCACAAGTCCCGGCGCGCTCGTGGCCGCTCCGCGCTGTCCTCGTCGCTGGGGAAGTACGGTCGTTGTGCCGCCCTGGGTTCTGCGTTTCTTCTGCCCCGCGCTCAGACTCGAGAGAGAACGAGAAGGGACGCTCATGTCCGAGCCGGAACCCGACGGCCGCAAAGAAGCGCCTGAAGTACTTGAAGGCACGCGGTCCGAACTCACCGCCGGATGCCTTGATCGAGCTGCGCGGCGAACTGGGCATCGCCACGGCCCCGCAAGTCGCGGAGATCCTCGACGGCCTCGCACCAGCGGAGATGGCGTGCGTCACATCGTTCTCGATCTCCGCGGGCTGACATTTATCGACGCCAGAGGACTCCACGAGCTGACCCGCCAGAAACGATTACGCGCATCAGAATCGGCACAACCTCGCCGTCGTACGGGGACGTCGAGCGATCCAGCGAGTGCTGGAACTAACCGCCGTGAGGAGATCCTCGTCATGGTTGACGACCCAAAGGACCTGACGCCGCCGCCCGCGAATTAGCGCTCGGTGCATCAGCGCCTCGAGCCACGACAGGGAACTTGGATCCTGCTCTGCTCCGAGCCCGATGACGAGCGTGATGAGCCGCGCGAGTCAGGCTGCAAGAGCGTCCGCTCGGAACACCGCCGCGACGAGTACCGCGCTCCCACGAGAGCAAGTCTCTTGCTTGACGCTGATTGCACACCTGGTAGTCGCCAGATGCGAGACCGTCTTCCCGCCGTTCTGATAATGCAGGGTGCATATGCAGAGCGGCGCCGACGACCAGTGCCACATCGAAGCTCCGTGTGATCGCAACGCGCGACAAGCAAGCGCGAGTTCCCACCCCGTGTCGGCGTGCTTTGAAGGCCACGGACTGCGAGCTGATCGGCGCCGGCGGCCAGGAGCGCGACCTACCAGCCCGGCACGAGAGGCTTCCGTTTGATCTCGAGCGTGCGCCTGCTGCAGGCCACACTGCGAAGGGCGAGTGCCGGTCTGATCCTTACGGACGCCTGGATTCGTGGGCGTCCGGATTGTGTCGCGGGGCCGACGCGAGCCTCGGCTCGGTCAGCTGTGAAGCTCCCATCGTGGCAAACGAGCGTGTCGACGCTCGAGCCGGCCGGGAGTGACGCTGTCCCTAACAGCGAGGGGCCAGCGCCGCCGACGGTCCGGCGCCCACTCTCAGGCGCCGGCCACGGGACCCGGCTTCCGTGCGAAGCGTCGCGCATCGGTCGGAGCCACTTCGCGGCCGCCGGGAAGCGGCTGGCGCGCAGCCCGGCTGCGTCTCCCGGCGTCCTCGAAGCGGTCCGGCCGTGGCTGGTTCACTACGTGATGTGGGCGCAGATCGCGTAGGTCGTGATATCCCAGCCCGCCAGGTTGGTTAGGCCCTGGGTGTTCGCGGCGAAGAGCCAGCCGTTGGGCTTCGCGCCGGCGGTCACCGCGCCACCGTTGAGTGTGGGATAGCTGCTGGCCGTGTCGATCGGCGCCGGCGCCGTGGACGCGGCGTAGTACCCGCCGCCCGAGATCGCGGTATCGCCGGCCGGGCACGTGGCGACGAGCTCCTTGTAATTGTTGGCGGCTGTCGTGGTCACCGCGCTGACCACCTGGTAGCCGGTCAGGCCGTTGGTCCCGTTCGTCCCGTTGATCCCAGGTGTTCCGTTCGTTCCGTTTATCCCGTTGATCCCAGCAGCGCCTGCACTCCCCCGTTGGTTAAACGGCAGCGTCACTTGACCCTTGGGACACTTCTTTCCCGCCGCCAGCACACGCAGCGAGCCGCCGTGCTTGGGAACACAGCCCTTGATCACGCCGCTGCTCGAGACCAACGCGCCTCCGGTCGCAGCGTACGCGCCTGCGCTCAGGGCGATAAAGACGGCGACACTCGCCATCACGTTTGCATACGTCAGGTGCGCCCTCAGTCTTGTCCGCATCTCTACCTCCGTGTATTGAAATGGCGCCGAGCCCAAAAGGTGCACCATCGGGCGCGTCGCGCTAACGGAGGTCCACAGCAGTATCGGCAAGCCGGAGCATATCCTCATCGCCCCGCAGAACGCCAGCCGCTTGGACTAAAGCCGCAGTCGGGTCGCAAATCCCGCTCGCGCGCTGAAGAAACCACTCTGACGGCCCGTTCGTGGCGCTCCGGCATTCTCGCGACGGAAGTCATCGTAGACGGAACGGACGCGAGCGCCGCGTTGCCATGCCGGGGCTCCGCGAACGTCGGGCACTACGGCGCTCGGGCGCGCGGTTGAGCATCGCGAGTTCTGGGCACCTGAACCTCGCTTTCCCCGGCTTACGACCGGAAGCCTTCAAGTGTCGTCGAAAACGGGGCAACTCCGCCAGTCCGGACCTCGGCCGGTGCTCGCTTGCGCTGTCGACCAGATCCGAGCGTCGGGTTACAGCTGGACATGAGACCGGCGAGGAGCTGCGTTGCACAGGCATCGTCACTGTCCCGCATGCAGTTCCGGGCGCCCGGCAAAATGGGCGATGAGCGCGTCGTCATCGCAGCGATCGTCCCGGGCGCAGAGCGCTCGCAGCAATGGATCTGGGCGCTGCGAGATGGGCCGCGTCGTTAGCGCGCCCGCCGAGATCGCCCCTCGCCCGGTGACTGCTCGCCGGACGCCGAGCTGGTCGAGTCGGAGATGGTGGAGGGGCGCTGGGGTCGCGGTCGCTGCGGGGCGAGCGTGGTGAGGGCGCTGAGCAGCCGGTCTACGGAGTGCTCTGCGTGGTGGCGTGCGGCGAGTGACCGCAGAGCGGGTTCGTTGGTCGGGTAGGCGTCTCGTTGGCCGGGGGGGAGCGCGATGGGGAGATCGTCGACCGGCTGCACGACGGTGATCGCGGCCTGGAGGTACTCCCGATCCGGTGCGCGAAGCGGGCGGTCGCGCAGCACGCTCGCGATGTCTCCGTGGCGGCGGATCATCGCCGCGGCGGTCACGGCGCCGACGCCTTTGAGCCCGGGAAGTCCGTCGGAGGGGTCGCCGCGCAGGATCGCGAAGTCGGCGTATCGACGGCCTGGGATTGCGTAGCGGCGCGTGATCTCGGGTTCGTCGATCACCGCTAGCCCTGACCGTTCCGGATACAAGACGCGCACGCGCGGATCCTCCACCAGCGCGAACAGATCCCGATCACCGCTGGCTATCTCGACGGTCCCGGCGGCGAGTCTGGTCAGGGTGGCGATCACGTCCTCGGCCTCGTAATCGGCGACACCGAGGACGTCGATCCCGATGTGCTCGAGCAGCTGGGTGATCACCGGAAGGTCGGCGACCAGCCCGGGTGGAACCGGCTCAGAGACCCGGTGGGCCTTGTAGTCCGCGATCAGGTCCACTCGCCACTGGGGCCGCCATGCCCAGTCCTCGGCGATCACCAGCCGGCGTGGCCGGCGGTCGGCGACCAGCCGCGCCAGCCTGTCCAGGAAACCGCCGATCGCGTTCCCGTCAGTCCCCGAAACGCGTGCGCTGGCCAGCGTGCCGTAGTAGGCGCGAAAGATCAGGCTCGATCCATCGATCAGCAACCACTCGCAGGGCATCCCCGCGCAATTCTGACGCGCCGTCACGCCGGCCAGGTTCACGCCACGGGCGCGCTGCGCGACGCGCTTAGGCAAATGGTGCTCGCGCGGTCGACCCGATCGTGACCTCCACCGAGCGCGAGCAGCTCGCCGCGACCGTTGCCCGCGTGCCGATCGCCTGTGCGTTTGGGCCGGGAACACGCCGCAGACAGCACCCGCCAAGGCGCCCGCTGAAAAGACGGACACGATCCTTTGCAGGGCAGATCCGGCCGAGCCGGACGATGGCTTGGTCGCCGACGGAGGCGTAAGCGCCGTGCTGCCGCGAAAGTGGGTTCGACGCAGACCGAGCGTCCGGATGGCAGTGAAAGCGGAGGTCTGGTGGGGCGCGTCCTCGCTCTGGTCAGACATCTGCTGCTGAGCGTTCGTCCAGCGCGGCGTCGTCTTCTTGAGCCTAGGCGCTCCTCGCCGATGAGGTGGTCGTGGCCGCGAAGAGACTCACGCTGCGCCGACCGGACATGTGCACTGGCTGCGGCACCGAGCTTGCTGCCGGAGTCCTCGCCTCATGGGACCGAGAAAGCCGAACGGTCACCTGCATCCCCTGCCTCGACGGTCCGGCTGCGCCGACGGAGGTCAATGCCCACCCGTCGCCGGTGGACAATGGCCGCCCAGGCGCGAGCCTTGCTCGCGAGTACGAGCGCCGTCGCTCTAACCGCGAGCGACGTGTCCGCGAAGCGCACAAGCCGTCGAGAAGGTCGGAGGCGTCGTGCTGCACAACCGCCGGATGCCTGGCGAGCGCGGCGACATCGACCACATCGCGATCGTGCCCAGCGGCATCTACGTGATCGATACCAAGGCCGTGATGGGCAAAGTCGAGATCCGTAGCCGCTGGTTCAAACCGCCCCGGCTGTTCATCGGCGGTCGCGACCGCACCAACTACCTCGACGGCCTCGACCGTCAGATGAAAGCGGTGCGCCACGCTCTTCGGATCACCGAGTATGGATCTGCTCCAGTCCAAGCGGTGCTCTGCTTCACCCGGGCGCAGCTACCAGTCCTGCGCACCGTCGAGATGCGAGGCCACCTCCTGCTCTACCGCAAGGCGCTCGCCAAGCGCCTCACCGCAAGCGGACCGCTCCAGAGCGAACATCGTGCGGAACTGGGCGCGTCCCTGACCGCCGCGTTGCATCCCGCCTAGATCTCGCCGCACAAGCACTCCCAACCGGGCACAGCTTGCGATCGAAGTGGTCGCAAAGCGGGGCGTCCTGTCTGGTCTCGGAGTAGCAAAGCGAACGTGCGCATGTCTGATCAACGCGGACGGTCGGATAGCGGGCGGCCGCCGTGAGCGTTGCTCCCATTCCTGCGCCGGTCTGATCTGGCGAAAATGCCGTTACGAACCAGCGCGCAGCCCGGCGACGATCTCGCCCGATGCCTGGGCAAGATCGACGGTCGGAGTCCAGCCCCAGCCGTGGGCACGATCGGCCAGAATCCGACCGGTCCAGGCCGGCGCCTGCTCCCACACTGGATCGACTCCAAGAGCACCGGTGACGACCTCGAAATAGTCGCGTTGGGTGGCGCGCTCGGCAGCGACGTTGAGAACGGTGCACGCGTCAGCCACCGGCCCGCTTGCCGGCTCAGAGGCGTCGGGAATCCGACCGCTGGCAAGGTCAGCGGCCAACGACGCGAGGTCGGCGACGTGCACCCACGCAAACGTCGCGGCCGCGATAGCCCGGCGGGCCTGCTCGTGGTCGCGCATCGCCGCCGGGCGCAACGTGTTCCAGGTGGAGGTCGGCCCAGGCCCGAGAATGGCGGGAGGACGCAGGAGGACCCGCGTGATGCCGTCAACATCGGCGAGCACCCGGTCGGTGTCACGCTTGGTGACGGCATAGTCGTTGGCGTCGTCGCCGACCACGGCCGAGGACTCGTCGACATCTCCGATCTCGGGAGAGCGGTCATAGACCGCCGCGGTCGAGATATGAATCAGCCGGTCGATACCCGCCGAGGCGGCCGCCCGCGCCAAAACGCGCGTGCCCATGACGCCCATGCGCTGCTGAGTCACGCGGTCACTGCCCATCGGATGCACAGTGGTGACCACCGAGCTCGTGCCCGACACCACTGTGGCCGCGAACTCGGGCTCTGTGAAATCGCCGACCACCTCCGCAACCCCCGGAAGCTGAGGAGCGGTGCCGGCGCGTCGAACGATCGCGCGCACGCGCGCACCGCGCTCGGCCAACGCCCCGCAGATCCGAGCGCCGACAAACCCGTTTGCGCCGCTGACCACAACGACAGGTCCTGTTGAAGACATCGACCAACTCTGGCACGGACCTGGTCGCAGCGGACCGCCGGCCATTTCAGCGGCCAATACAACCCGTGGTGGATGAGATCGCCGCTTGATCCCTCACCAGGCGATCAGACCGGCGGGGCTTCGCCGGACTGGGTCGGCGGTTCGACGCCAATGGGTGCGGACCGCCGGGGCGGGAGACTGTTTTACGGACTCGTTTTGGCAGCGTCGGTTGGATTTGTCCTCGCGGTATTGCTCTCGTTGTTGTCGGGGTGGTGAACGCGCGATGGGATGAGGTGCTCATCGGCGCAGTCTGTTGCCTGTTTTTGGCAGCGGCGTATCGACGACCGAGCAGCGCATCCAGGGCTTTCTGCAGGAGATCAAGAAGTACCCGAACATCAAGCCGCTGGCCACGCAATACGTTGGCGACAATCCGAGCAAGGCGGCGCAGGCGATCACGGCGCTGTACTCGGCTCATCCGGACCTGCCCGGCGTGTTCGCGACCAACGTGCTCGTCGCTCAGGGTGTGGACACGGGGCTCAAGACCGCGGGCGTGGCCAAAAAGGTCAAGATCATCGGCTACGACGCCGATCCGACGCAGGTCGCCGATCTCAAGAGCGGCGATGTCGCAGCCCATCTACAAGAGCAGCTGCTGACGAGACTGGGCGATCGCCAAGAGCGGGGCGTGACCGAGGGTCTCGCCCCGCTTTCGCGTCTAGCCTGAGTGTCGATGGCGCAACTGAGCGACGCCCGTGTCCTGGTGACCGGCGGCACGAGTGGCCTGGGTCGGGCGATGGCTCAAGCGCTCGTGCAGGCGGGCGCCCGGGTGGCGTTGACCAGCCGCGATGGCGACCGGGCGCAGAGCACCGCAGCGGAGCTGGGCGCCGGGGCCGTGGGGATTGAACTCGACGTCCGCGATCCAACCTCCGTGTCGGCGGCGGTCGAGGGCGTCTACGGACGGCTGGACGGCCTCGATGTGCTCGTCAACAACGCCGGGATCGGGATGCGGACCGTCAACCCGCGGTTCATGACCGAGCCACAGCCATTTTGGGAGGTCGCGCCCGTCGGCTGTCGCGACGTGCTGGAGACCAAGGCGACCGGGACCTTCCTGGTTGCCCGGGCAGTGGTGCCGCGAATGCTGAGCGCCGGCGGCGGACGGATGGTCACGATCTCGATGAACGAGCAAACGATGACGCGTCGCGGTTTCGTCCCTTACGGTCCGTCCGGTGCCGCCGTGGAGGCGCTGGCCCGCGTGATGGCCGCCGACCTGGCCGACACGCCGGTCACCTCCAACATCTTGTTGCCCGGCGGGGCGACCGCCACCGGGATGGTCCCCGACACGATGGCGGCCGAGCTCCGGGGCGACCTGCTCGACCCGTCGATCATGGGCCCGCCGATCGTCTGGCTGGCATCCCCGCATGCCGTCGGAGTCCACGACGAGCGGATCGTCGCCCGCGACTTCGAGCAGTGGCTGGCGGCGCGCGGAAACAGCAACCCGTAATCAACCTGGTTCTCCAGCGCGTCAGTCCGACTATCGCCCTGGGCACACCCAAAGGGACAAGCTCGGTGATACCTCGGCAGTCGAGGCTCGTCGGACTGATGCCGTGGCGTCCAGCTCGACCGCGCGTCAGTGGGTTTGGGTGACCTTGGAAAGTCCGCGTGGACAATCGGGGTCCAGCCGTCGGTCCAACGCAAGCCGCCATGCCAGCCGCTGGAGAGGCAGGATCTCCAGGATCGGAAGGAGATACTCGGCGATTCCCTCAGCGGCGATCGGCAGCCCATCCTCCATACCGACACGCAGGACGGGCGTGTCCAGCTCGTCCAGCCGCTCGAGCACCGAGCGCATCGCGTCGCCGCCATTGCCTGGTGACGTGATCGCGATCACCGGCACCGACCGGTCGATCATCGCGAGCGGACCGTGCAGCAGGTCGGCGCCCGAGAACGCGTGGGCGCTCAGGTAGCTGGTCTCCATCAGCTTCAGCGCGGCCTCCCGCGCAGTCGGGTATGAGTAACCGCGGGCGGTGAGCACGATCCGCTCAGTGCTTCGGAACCGCTCCGCGAGTTCCGCGAGGCGCTCGTCGGACGTCAGGGCGAGCGTCCGTCCGGCGGCGTCTGGCAACGACGCGGCGCCGCGGGCAGCATCCTCACCCGCGAACAGCAGGGCCAGGGCCAGCAGCTCAGCGGTGTAGGACTTCGTGGCGGCGACCGCACGCTCGCCGCCGGCGCGGACGTTCACCGCGATCTCCGCGGCGTGTGCGAGCGGCGAGTCAGGAGCGTTGGTGACCGCCACGGACAATGCACCGCGGTCGCGGGCGGCGGTCAACGACTCGATCAGGTCGGGGGAGCGGCCGGACTGACTGATGGCCACGAACAACACGTCCCTCATGTCAGGCGTCGCTCCGTAGACGGTCAGCGCTGAGGGCGAAACCAGGCCGGCGGGCAAGTGCAGGCGGACCTCGGTGAGGTACTTGGCGTACAGGGCGGCATTGTCGCTGGTCCCGCGCGCGGCGATCAGCACAAAGCGAGGCTGGGTGGCCGCGATGCGCGCGCCCGCGTCGACGATCTCGTCCGCGCCGGTGACCAGTCCAGCCAGGACTTCTGGCTGCTGGGCGATCTCGGCCGCCATCAGCTCCCCGGGGACGTGATCCGCAGCCGCGCTCATCGTCAATTGGACTATACCAATCTGCACCCGGCCTACGGACGCGGTCCACGCCCTGCCGACGCCGCTACGCGGGCGTGGCCCACGTGTCGAAGGCATCGACTCCAAGCCGCTGCCAGGCGAGTACCGCGGCGCCGACGAGCCCGGCCCGGCCACCGAGCGTTGAGAGCCGCACCGGCGGGGGCTTGCGCCATCTGACGCGGGCCGCGAGCTCCGCCTGGACCGGCGCGAGCAGCGCGTCGCCGGCGGCACTGAGGCCGCCGGCGAGCACGATCATCTCGGGGTCGAGCAACATGACGCAGGTGACAAATGCGATCGCCAGCGCCTCGGTCGCCTCCTGCCAGGCGCGGGCGGCGGCGGGATCGGACGTTCGCCTGGCCGCGACATCGTGGGCGGAGGCACCGGCCTTCCCGCCGAACTCGACATACCGGCGTGCGATCGAGGATGCCGAGGCATACCGCTCCAGACAGCCTCGGTGGCCGCAGGGACACGGCTCGCCGCCGGGCCAGACGGGGATGTGGCCGAGCTCTCCGGCGACCCCGCCCGCGCCGCGCACGGGCTGGCCGCCGGCGTAAAGGACGCTGGCGATGCCGGTGCCAATCACCGCGAGCAGGTGGTCGTCCACGCCGCAAGCGATGCCGACCGTGCGTTCCGCCATACCTGCGGCACGGACGTCGTGCTCCAGCAGCGTCGGCAGCCCGACACGCGCCTGGACGAGGTCGCGCACCGGCAGGCCACGGAATCCGAGGTTGGCGGAGAACTCCGCCACCCCGGCGGCCGGGTCGACGACCCCGGGTACCACTACGGCCACCGAGCGAACGCTCGCCAGGGGCCCGGATCGGGCGGTGGCGAGCTCGGTGACGATCTCCTGAAGCTCGCCGATGACCGCGTCGGGTCCGCGGGCTGCGGGTGTGGCGCGAGCGATTTCGTACAGAAAGCGGCCGTTGGCATCAACGACGGCCCCTTTGATGGTCGTGCCGCCGACGTCGACGGCGATCACCGCGCCGTCGGCGACGGTCACCGCAGGCCTCCGGTCAGGGCCTGGAGGCCGATCGTGCCCTCCCGTTCGTCACGCTGCATCGGTTCAGGGCCCGCTGTCAAGCACGATCGACCGCGCGAGGTTGCGCGGCGCGTCGGGGTCGAGACCACGATGCTCGGCCGCGGCGACCGCAACGCGCTGGGCGCGGACGAGCCCGACCATCGGGTCCTCGTCCGAGCTGATGACCAGTGCGCCAGTGGCGTCCAGATCACGAAGCAGGCCGGGCGGAGGGGTGCCGAAGACCCAGGCGACCGAGCCTGGGGCCAGCACGCTGATCGGTCCGTGGCGCAGCTCCATAGCGGGGTACGACTCGGTCCAGAGCTGTGCCGACTCACGGGCCTTCAACGCGGCCTCATGGGCGATACCCGCCGCCCACCCCTGGCCGACGAAAGTGAACTGGCGGGCCTCCGCCAGTCCGTCAGGCAGCTCGTCGCCGACTGCGCGCGCGGCGGCGTTCGCCAGCGCCGCGACGTCCTCGCCGAGCCATGCTCGCCACAGCGCCAGCGCTGTGGTCGCAAACCGGGTCTGCACGACCGACCGCTCATCGGCGAATGGGAGCGCCACGGTGTCCGTCGCCAGCGCCGCCGCTGGTCGCTCCTCG
>JAXDGI010000109.1:0-3937 GCA_034665145.1 Solirubrobacteraceae bacterium | reverse complement strand
GCGCGCCACGGGGCAGGCGGATGACGCGGCGAGGGCAAGAGTTGCGGCTAGACCGGGTCGCTTGGACTGAACCCGCGCACGGTTCTGGCCTGTACCCGGCGGCAACAGCCCACTTCGTCCTGGGTCCAGGCCGTCAGCTTCTGGCCGTCCACCTGATCGCCGGGGCGGAGTAGTCCGGACAGTGGAACAGGTCGCTGTCCGGCGGCCCCGGGTCAAAGTGTGGGAGTGATCGTTGGCGCGGCACGATCGAGCTGCGTGCGCGATTTTGGCACGGCGTCACCGTGTTGGTCACGGTGACATCACCCTATTCCCCATTGCCGCGGCTCGCCGCACCAGCAAGGAGAGGTTGTAGATGACACGTAATAGTCGCTGGGCCGCGGGTGCGGCCGTCGTCGGCATGCTGGCGGCGCTGCCGCCCGCCTCCGTCGCCGACACAGTTCCGGGCACCAGTCCGCCCGCCACCGGAGCCGCTGGACAGGCGACAACGGTGCAGTTACCGGCCTCGGTCCTGCAATGTCTGGTGCAGGCCGGCTACCAGATCACCGGACCGGCGACGGTGAGTGTCCCCCCGACGGGAGCCGCCACCGGCACGGGCACAGTGCCCGCCACGCCAACCCCCGTGCCCGCCACGCCAACCCCCGCCCCCGCGGCCGGCACGGGTACGCCCGCGACGGCCACCCCGGGCACGAGTACGGGACTCGATCCCGCCGGCACCACCCCCACGACCGGCACAACCGGTCTTCCCAGCAGCGCCGTCAGCAGCAGTGCCGGCTTCCAGTGCGGCGAGATCATCGTCAACAACACGTTCTACATGGTCGTCGTCACCGTGACCACCACCACGACCACGGCGAATGGTCCGCAGACGGCCGCTAACGGGCCGGTCACGATCACCACCGGTTCTCCGACAACCACCGTCGGACCGACGACGACCACGAGCAACGCGGCCAACACCACCTCGACGACGACCTCCTCGGGGGGCGGCAAGACCTCGACACGGCGAGGCGCCCACAAGAAGACGTCCGGGCGCAAGCGCTCCCAGCACAAGCGGACCCGGCACAAGCGATCCCAGCGCCACAAGCGGGCGGCGCAGATCACTCTCGTCCCGCGGGGGTCGGACAGGCTCGCCTGCACCGCCACCCGCCGTGTGCCGCGACATACGAGACGTCACGCTGGGCGACGCCCCACCGGCGGTGCCCCGCTCTCCGCGTCCACGGTGGTCGCGTACGTATGCCGCAAAGACTGATGGCCTCGGCGTCGCCAGTGCAGACCCGCTGAAAGAGCACGGCGCGCATTCCCTCGGGTCCGAGGGCCCGTCGAGCTCACCCTCAGCGCGCCGAGTGAAGTCGTTTTCCCTACTGCCGGTCGTCGTCGACGACCGGCAGTTTTCGTTTGAGTGCCTGGCCGGATTGCGGCCGGGGCCGGACGCCCCCTGAGCACCCGACATCCACCGCGCCAACGGCCTTTGCTTGCTGCGACGATCCTGTAGCCACTACAGGCCTCGGCGGCCGAGGTTCTCGTTTTGCGCCATACCGGTGGGGGGTCGCGCGGTCTAGCTTGCTGGACACACATCCAGCGTCGAACTGGACAAAAGGGAAGGAGTTCGACATGAAGAAGCCGTACGACGTATCTCGCGTCGGCGTGCTCCGACGCGGCGGTTCACCCGCCGCCGAACCGCCGCACTGCCCAAAGCCGGTATCGCGCCGCCGCCGGCGGACCGCGTTGTCGTGCCTCGTCGCCGCCATGGCCTTCGGCGTATTACCGGCCGCGGCCAGCGCCGCCACGCTGCCCTGGCTGCCGTACAGCCCGCAACCCTGGTGGACCTATCTGCCCGGGATGGGCTCGGGGGGCGCCCAACCGCCGACGACGCCGACGTCGACCCCGACATCGTCGTCGTTGCCCGGAAGCCTCACCACCGGTAACTACTCCAACGGCTCCGGGACGCTGGCCTACCAGCTGTACGTCCCGTCGACGTACAAGGCCGGGACCGCCATGCCGCTTGTTGTGGCCTTGCACGGCTGCACGGAGACCGCCGATGTATTCCGGCAGCTGACGCGCTGGGATCAGCTGGCCCAGCAGAAGGGCTTCATCGTCCTGTTCCCCCAGCAGAGCTCGAGCAACAACTATCTGTCGTGCTGGAACTTCTTTCAGACGGCGGACATGAGCCGTGGCGCGGGAGAGCCAGCCGTGATTGCCGGGATGACGCAGTCGGTGCAGCAACGCTACGGCGTCGACCAGACCCGGACCTATGTGGCCGGGCTGTCAGCGGGCGGCGCGATGAGCTCAGTCATGGCGGCCACCTACCCTGATCTCTACGCCGCCGCCGGAATCGGCTCGGGCTGCGAGTACGCCGCCACGGCGACGTGTGCCGGGTACCAGAGCGCCGACCCGACGCAGGCTGCACGATCCGCCTATACGGCCATGGGCTCTCATTCCCGGGCCATGCCGGTGATCGTCTTCGAGGGCGATAAGGACACCACCGTTCCGCCGATCAATGCCCAGCAGGCGGTGCAACAGTGGCAGCTCACCGATGGGCTCGCCCTGGGGAGCTCCGTTCCCACCGCCCCGACGAGCACCTCCAACGCCACCGCGCCGGGCGGCCAGACGTACACGGTCAGCCATTACGGCGATGGTCGCGGGCACGAGCTGATCCAGTCCTGGCTCGTGCACGGAATGGCTCATGCGTGGTCCGGCGGCAGCAGCAGCGAGTCCTATGCCGATCCGGCCGGCCCGGACGAGACCGGGGCGATGTACGCCTTCTTCGTACAGCACCCGATGAGCTAAAGCTCGGGCGGACGCGACTGCCCGGCGGCCGTGAGGCCGCCGGGCACTTCGCCCGATGCGGCCGTACCGTCGGAGCGCTGACCCGACCGCAGCCCACCGGCCGCTGGCTTCACGGCCAGCTTGCCGACGGCTGCACCTGCGCCACCCTAGCCGGGTGCCCTCCGACAAAAATGCTTCTCTCCCCGCCGACGGTGCGATCCGCGATCCGTTCGGCCCTCCCGCCGAGGTACCGGTTACCGGCGGCACGCTGACGGTGGGCCGGACCCCCGCCGGCGATGACGGTGACCTGATGGTGCTGGCAATCCACGGCATCACGAGCAACGGGATCGTCTGGCGCTCGGTAGCGCGCGAGCTGGGCCGCACCGCTGGGCTGGCCGTGCTCGCTCCTGACCTGCGCGGACGCGGCGACAACGCGGCGCTGCCGGGTCCCTACGGGATCGCCGCCCACGCCTCAGACATGGTCGACGTGCTCGACTACCTGGGTGTGGAGCGAGCCATCTTGGTGGGTCACTCGATGGGTGCCTACGTTGCCGCTCGCATCGCGGCCGAGCATCCCGAGCGCACCGCCGGCTTGGTGCTCGTCGACGGCGGGACCCACGTGGCCGAGCTGACCGAGGAAGCCGCGGCCGCTGCGCACGCGTTCTTGGTCGGTCCGGCCCTGGTCAGGCACGCTCTGCCGTTCGTTTCGATTCCGGCCTATCTCGAAAGCTGGCGCCAGCATCCGGCCTTTGTCCACGCCTGGAACGACGATGTCGAGGCCTATGCCCTTCATGATCTGGCGGGCCGCGAGGGTGCCTTTCGCTACGTCATCAGCGTGGAGGCCATCGAGACCGACAGTCACGACATGCTGTGCCATCCAACCGACCGGACGTGGGTGGACCACGTGCAAGCTCCAGTTCACCTGCTCCGCGCCCAGTACGGCGTGCTCGGTGAGAAGCAGCCGTTGATCGCGCAAGACGAATTCGAGGAGTTCGGGGCCCGGCATCCAGCCGCGGACGTTGAGGAGGTTCTCGACGTGAACCATTACACGGTGCTGCTGGGAGAAAGCCCCGGTCCGTCCCGAGTCGCGGCCGTGATCGAGACGCTGGCCCAGGGCGCCGCGAGGGTCTGACTCATCACCTGCCCCCTTGCCCCACATGGCGGTGGCGGCCCGGCG
>JAXDGI010000108.1:0-47455 GCA_034665145.1 Solirubrobacteraceae bacterium | reverse complement strand
AGCACTAGCGGCCGTTTTGGCGCCTTCGCTGCGGGTAGCGGTGGGGCATGGATGAGACCAAGCCCCCTCAGCCCGATCACCCGCGCCAGCCCGAGGATGACCCTCAGGAGCCGGGTGCCGAAGGCGGCTCTGAGAGCGACGCGGCGGATAGCCTGCCGGGCGCGCCGGCCGAAGATGATTCGGAAGTCGGCGATACCGATCAGCATTCGTCGGCCTGAGATTCGCCGCGGAAGGCAGGCGCGCTGACCGCGGCGACCCAGGACGAGAGCTCCTTCGGGCGCGGAAGGCCGTTCTCAGTCGGGGTCGAGGAGGAGCTGTTCCTGGTTGACCCGCTGACCGGCCGTCAGGCCAACTCCTCCGCTGCGGTGTGCGCGCGCCTCGCTGCGGCGGAGGCGGACCGGGCCGGACGCGTCGAGCCCGAGCTTCACGCCTGCCAGGTCGAGCTCATCAGTGACCCATGCGCGAGTGGCGCCGAGGCCGTCGCTCAGCTACGAGCGCTCCGGCGGGCGGTGACGAAGACCGGGGCGGGCCTCCTGGCGTCGGGCACCCACCCATCGGCCACCGAAGGTGACGCGGAGATCACCGACAAGGCTCGCTACGAACGCATTCGTGACCTCCTGGGCGATGCTGTGGCCACCCCGGTGGCCGGGCTCCACGTCCACGTCGGCATGCCTGACGCCCAGACGGCCATCCGGGTCTTCAACGGGCTGCGCCGGCATCTCCCCCTGCTTCAGGCCCTGGCCGCCAACTCGCCGTTTCGCCATGGACGCAACAGCGGTCTGGCCTCCGCCCGTGAGGTCACCCTGCGCTCCTGGCCGCGCTCGGGCGTCCCGCGGGCGATGCGCGACTACGACGACTTCTGCGCTGCCGCCGCCCGGCTCGCCCGGGCCGCCGATGTGCCCGACTACACGTGGTTCTGGTGGAAGCTTCGCCCGCATCCTCGGCTCGGAACGGTTGAGATCCGGGCCCTCGACGTGCAGAGCACCCATGAGGAGACCGAGGCGCTGGTGGCGCTGATCCACTGTCTGTGCCGCGCGGCGGCGGAGTCCAACGGGGACCCCCAGCCGCCACCGGAGCTCGTGGAAGAGGGCCTGTTCCGGGCCGGCCGGTACGGCGTTCTCGCCCAGTTGCCCGACGAACAAGGCCGCCTGCGGCCCGCTCACGAGCTGCTCCTGGAGGCGCTGGATCTCGCTCGGCCCCACGTTGCCGAGCTCCAGGCGGCAGAGTCCCTCGAGCGCCTGCCCGAGCTCATCCGCGAGTCCGGCGGAGCCGGACGCCAGCGCGCCTACTTTGCCATCGGCGGCATGGATAACCTGCTGCGCGAACTGACCCGCGTCAGCTCTGAGTGAGCTGGGCTGTCAGCCCCCAGCTCACGTCAGTCAGGGCCGGCCGTCCGGGTCAGCTCGCGTACGGTGGCCGCCGCTCGTCGCAGCAGACGTGAGACCTGCATCTGCGAGCAACCCAGACGGTCGGCGATCTCGGTCTGCTTGAGATCTTCGCTGAGGCGCAGCCGGAGGGCTTCGCGCTCGAGGCACGGCAGTCGCTTCATCGCCGCCCTCACCGAAAGGCTCGTCTCGATCAGCGCGATCCGCTCGTCGGCGCTGCCGAGCGTGCTCGAGAGGGGCTCGGGCTCAGAATCCTGTCCGCTGGAGACGACCGGGGCATCCAGCGATACCGAGTAGTGGGCGCTGCCGGCCTCCAGCCCGGTCAGGACGTCCTCGGTGGACAGACCGAGCTGCTCCTCGAGCTCGCTCACGCGGGGTGTCCGTCCGGCCCGCGCCTGGAACTGTCGCGAAGCCCGATCTACCCGCATGGCAAGTTCCTGGGCCCCCCGCGGGACATGCGCCGACCATCCCGTGCTCCGGAAGTAGCGCTTGAGCTCGCCGAGGATGGTGGGAATGGCGAACGAGGGAAACCCGACGCCCCGGTCGGGATCGAAGCGATCGATCGCGCCCAGCAACCCGATCATGGCCACCTGAAGAAGATCCTCGAACGGCTCGTAGGGGTTCAGGTAACGGGAGGCGAGCTTGCGCGCCAGCGGCGTGAATTGAGCAACGAGCGCGTCCCGCGCCGGTCCGTCGGGATGCTCGCGCAAACTGGCGAACAGGGCCGCGGTGTCCTGGTGACCAACGACCGGACTGGTCAGTAGCGTGGGCGATTGGGTGGCTGTCATGCGTCTCCTTCCGGGATGGATAGATGGCGATGACGCTCAGAGGGCCGCTGGCGGCGACCGTCTGCCAAGAAATCGGCACTGCTCGCCCCGGTCGCCGGGTTACGGCGCTCGGGTTACAAAGAAGTTAGCCCGCTTCACGCCTTCTCCAATCGCCGGCGGAGAAAAATTTGTCCTGGTGCGGACAACGCGCAGGCCCGGCGTGTGATGAACGAGGGCTCGAGCGGAGGGGGTGTCCCTCCGACCGCCGCTGGTACGCGACTGTTTCGCGGCGCGCACAACGGGCAGTTTTAGACCATGCCAACCGATAAAGAACTCAATACAAGAGACACGAAGCTCGTCCAGTGGCTGAGCGAGGCTCATGCCAAGGAGTCCGAGCTGGAGGCCGATCTCACCGCGCACATCGCGCTGACACAAAAGGCCAGCTACAAGAAGCGGCTGCAGCAACACCTCAAGGAGACGCGCGAGCACAAGCGCGCCACTGCCAAGCGCGTGCGTGAGCTGGGCGGCGGCGACGCTGGGGCGCGGACCCGACTGCCCGGCGTGCCCAACGCTGTCGGTGAGGTGGCCGGCAAGAGCGTGGCCGCAGTCAAGGGCCAGGTGGGGACGGCGCGGGCCCTCGTGACCTCACAGCCCGAGACGCACCTGCGCAACGTGCAGGAGGAGTTGCGCGAGGAGCACGTCGAGATCGCCATCTACACGCGTATCGAGACGTTGGCCACCGAGGTCGGCGATCGCGACACGGCCCAGCTGGCCCGGCGCATCCGCCGCGAGGAAGAGCGCATGGCCAAGTACCTCGACAGTGAGCTCCAGCGTCTGGTCAAGGAGATCGTCCGGGCCGAGATCCCGCGCGAGGAGCGGGCGACGCCGACGCGCCGGCGCGGCTCGGCGACCAAGTCGCGCGCCCGCACGCGCAGCGCCAATGGCTCCCACGCCAGCTCCGGGTCAAGCCGACCGCGCTCGACGGCGGGCGGGTCGCGCTCCAGCCGCAGCTAGCTGCACCGTCGCCGGATGTCCCGTGGCCCTCGCGGTGAGGGCTACGGCGTCCCATCCGGCCTTTGCGGTGAGGGCTGCGGCGCCATCCCGCCCTCGCGGTGAGGGCCCCGGCGCGACCCAGCGCCGTTGGCGTCTCTACCCGCCGGAAACCTGTGCATTTCTTCGTCTATCTGTCCGTCATGACGGACTTAGCGAGAAAAGCGTTAAACATCGGAATCCATGCGCAAGCCGGGAGGGTCGAGCGCGCACGCGGCGCGGACAGGGGGCCTTGAGAGGCCACGGTTTGAGCCCAGCACCGATGCCGCTGAGCAGATCGTCGAGGACAGCCGCGCCCGGCCCGGCCTCGACCCGGGCGCCAACCGCCTGGAGCGCCGCAGCGGCCGGGTGCGTGCGGGCCAACATGACGCTCTGATCTCGGTCATCCAGCACCTTTCCCTGGCCGGATCGATGGGCGAGATCCGCAGGATCGTGAGCCACGCAGCGCGGCAACTGACCGGGGCCGACGGCGCCACCTTCGTGCTCCGTAGCGGCGACGACTGCTTTTACGCCGACGAGGACGCCATCTCGCCCCTCTGGAAGGGTCGTCGGTTTCCGATGGACTCGTGTGTGAGCGGGTGGGTAATGCGCAGCCGTGAGCCGCTGGCCATCGAGGACGTTTACCGCGACCGCCGGATCCTGACGGCGGCGTACCGCCAGACGTTCGTCAAGAGCCTGGCCATGGTGCCCATTCGACAGACCGATCCGGTCGGCGCGATCGGCAGCTACTGGGCCCGACGGCACCGCCCTACGGAGGAGCAGGTCGCTCTGCTCCGGGCCCTGGCCAACTCCACGGCGGTGGCCATGGAGGCCGTCCGGGCCCGCGAGGAGCTCGAGCGGACCGGACTGGAGGTCATCGACCGTCTGGCTCTGGCCGCCGAGTACCGCGATGACGAGACGCGGGCGCACACCGACCGCGTGGCCCGAACATCGCGGCTACTGGCGCAAGCCGTCGGACTCCCCGAGATCGAGACGACCCTCATTGCCCGCGCGGCGCCTCTGCACGACGTGGGCAAGCTGGCCATCCCTGACGCGGTCCTGCTCAAACCCGGACGTTTGAGCGAGGCTGAGTTCGGCCTCATCAAGACCCACACCACGGCCGGCGCGGCGATCCTGGCCGGCAGCAGCACTCGTGTCCTGCTCATGGCCGAGGAGATCGCCCTCACCCATCACGAGCGTTGGGACGGCGACGGTTACCCCGCGGGACTGCGTGCAGACGCGATTCCGATCACGGGCCGCATCGTCGCGCTCGCTGATGTCTTTGACGCCCTCACGCATGGGCGCCCGTACAAGAGCGCTTGGCCGGTGCGGGCCGCCGTGGCCGAGATCCTCCGCTCCAGCGGTCGCCATTTCGATCCCGCCGTGGTCAGTGCCTTCCTCAAGCTGGGACCGGCGATATTGGCCGAACTGGCCCAGCAGCCGCAGTAGCCGAACTGGCCCAGCAGCCGCAGTAGCCGATCGCGCCCAACCCCTGCGGCGCCTGCCCTCAGCCCGTGTTGCGCAAGCCGCTGGCGATGCCATTGACGGTGAGCAGGCTCACCCGCCCCAGCTGCTCGGCCGCCGGCTCGCTGTCGCCGCGCAGCCGGCGAAGCAACTCGATCTGCACGAAGGAGAGCGGGTCCACGAACGGGTTGCGGCGATCGATGGAGGCCTGCAGCACCGGCTCTGAGTCCAGCAGGCGCTCGCCGCCGCGGATGAGCACGAGCTCGTCGATCGTGCGCGTCAGTTCTTCGGCCAGCGGAGCGAACAGGCGCTTGCGGCTGCGCGCGTCCGCCCAGAGCTCGGCATAGCGCCGGGCGATGGCGAGATCGGCCTTCGCGCAGCCCATCTCGGCGTTGGACAGCAATGTGTCAAAGAACGGCCAGTGTGCGGCCATCTCGCGCAACAGGTCAAGACCGTGCCGTTCCCTGGCCTCGGCCAGTGCCGTCCCCAGCCCGAGCCAGGCCGGCAGGACGATGCGAGCCTGTGTCCACGAGAACACCCACGGGATGGCCCGGAGATCCTTGATTCCGGCCGCCTGGCTGCGCTTGGCCGGGCGGGAGCCAAGCCGCAGGCGGGAGATCTCCTGCACGGGCGTCACCGTCTCAAAGAAGGCGACAAACTCGGGATCCTCGTGGACGACGCGCCGATAGAGCTGGGCCGACTGCTCGGCCATCTCCTGGACGACACGCTCGAACTCATCGTGGCGGTCTGACCCGAGCTGAAAGCCACTGGCCAGGGTCGCGCTGGTGGACAACTCGAGCTCGCGGTGGGCGATCGGCGCCACCGCATATTTGGCGGCAAGGACCTCGCCCTGCTCGGTCATCTTCAGACGGCTGCGCACCGTTCCCGGCGGCAGCGCGCGGATTGCCGTGCTCGTCGGTCCGCCGCCCCGGCCCACGGCTCCTCCCCGGCCATGGAAGAAGATCCAGCGCACGTCCTGTTCCCGGAGCACCTCGGCGATTCGCATCTGGGCCCGGTAGGCGGCCCACGCCGAGGCCATATAGCCGACGTCCTTGTTGGAGTCCGAGTAGCCGATCATGATCTCCTGCTCGTCACCGAGCCCCCGCAACGCCGCGCGGTACACCTCGGCCTCCATCAGGGTCCGCATCGTCTCGGGGGCGCCCTCCAGCGTGGCGCCGGCCTCGAACAGGGGCACGATTCGCAGCTGAGCACGGCCTCCGCCCGCCTCGGCGAGGCTCGACTCCTTCATCAGCAGCAAGACTTCGAGCAGGTCCGCGGGACCCTCGGTTCCCGACACGATGTAGGTTTGGATCGCCCCGCGGTGAGCATCGCTGAGCGTGTCGCGCAGCATCCGAAAGGTCTCGATGGTTTCTCGCGTGCCATCGGAGAAGGCATCGATATCAGCCGGGATCAGCGGGCGCCGGTCGCGGATGTGTCGCTCCAGCAGAGCGAGCCGTTCCGGGTCCTCGAGTGGCTCGTAGTCGGCGCAGACCCCGAGGACGCTGAAGATCTCGGCCAGGGCGCGACGATGCACCCGTGCGTGCTCGCGGATGTCGAGCCGGGCGTAGTGAAATCCGAACACCTCGACCTGCCGGATCATGTCATGCAGGTCGCCGGCGGCCGTCAGCGCGCCCGCGCCGTCGACCAGCGCAGCGCGCACACGCTGCAGATCGGCCAGCAGTTGCGCTGATTCCCGGTAGCCGCCGGGAGTGCGGGTCTGGGTCGCGCGCACGCGCTCGCGCACGAAGGTGAGGGCCCGCCGGTAGGGCTCTTCAGGGTTGAGCGCCGCCAGCTGCTCGGCCAGCGCCGGAAAGTCCTCCTCCCCGGCTTTTAGGATCGGTGCGAGGCCGCCGGCCGGCCCGGTCAGCCGCTCGGAGAGGGACAGGCGTCCGGCCAGCCGCTCGACCCCAGCTTCGAGCAGACGCAGGCACTGCTCGCGCATCAGGTCGAGCGCCTGCACAGTCGTCTCTGGGGTGACGAACGGATTTCCATCGCGGTCACCCCCGATCCAAGAGCCGAAGCTGAGCAGCGCGGGGAGGGTGAACGACCGGCCCGGATAAAACTCGGCCAGCGCCTCTTCCAGATCGCGGTAGATGCGCGGCACGGTGTCGGCCAGCGTGGAGGCGAAGTGGACAAGACCGCCCCGCACCTCGTCGACCACGGTCAGTGAGATCGCCCGCAGGTCATCCGACGCCCACAGCTCTTGAACGGTGGCCTGGAGGCGACGTCGCGCCTCGTGCGGACGCGAGGTAGTGACCTCGTCCAGCTCACGCAGGACCCCGAAGACACGGGCCAGCTTGTCGATCGTGGTCCGCCGGCGAGCTTCGGTGGGGTGGGCGGTCATGACCAGACGTAGCTCGGCCTCCTCAAGAACGGCCTGCAGGTGATCGGAGCGCACACCGCGGTCGGCCAAGGCGGCGATGGCGTCCCGGATTGACCCCTCCCGAGGCGCCGGCGGCCCCATGTCTGCCCCATCGGCGGCCGCGGCCGCGCTGCCCTGCCAGTCACGAGCACGCAGGCGCCTGACCCGCTCATTGTCCTCGGCCAGGTTCACGAGCTGAAACCAGCGCGTCAGCGCCCGGACCAGGACCTCGGCTTCATCAAGGCTGAGCCCGGCCACGCGCCGGGCCAGCTCGTCGGCCGCCGCGTCATCGCCGCGACGAGCTCGCTGCCCGAGCTCCACGGTCAGATCAAGCAGCTCGACCGCCCCGGGCCCCTCGGCCAGCGCGATCACCTCCCGCAGGATGTCCCCCAGCAGTTGCTCGTCGGCGGCGAAGCTCCGCTGCGGGGTTCTCGTGGGGGTGGGCGCCGATATGCCGGCCATGTTCCCAGCTTTGTCGCGCCTGGGCACAATGGGAGACGTGAACGACAGCGAGACCTTCTCGGGCCGGGTGGCCCTGGTCACCGGCGCCAGCGGCGGCATCGGGGCGGCCATCGCCGAGCGGCTGGCGGCCGCGGGGGCGGCAGTCGCGCTCGGCTACGGAGGGGGCGAGGCGGCCGCCCGGTCGCTGGCCGAGCGCCTCCAGGCCGCCGGTGGCCGCGCGGTGGCCCTGCAGGCTGACCTCGCCCGAGCCGATGCCCCGCGGAACCTGGTCGACGCGGCCGTCGCGGCGCTGGGCCCGCTGGACCTGCTCATCGCCAACGCCGGTCTGGGCCGTGTCCAATCGCTCGACGAGGTCACGGTGGAGGACTTCGATGAGGTGCTGGCCGTCAACCTCCGCGCACCGTTTCTCCTCGCCCAGCGCGCGCTGCCGGCCATGGCCGAGCGCGGCTTTGGCCGGACCATCTTCATCTCCTCCGTGGCCGCTTTCACGGGCGGGATCGTCGGTCCTCACTACGCGGCGTCAAAGTCCGGGCTCCACGGTCTGACCCACTACCTGTCGGCGCGTTTCGCTCCGTCGGGCGTCACCGTCAATGCGCTCGCGCCGGCCCTCATCACCGACACGGGAATGCTGCCGGGAACGCCTGGGGAACTGGCCGCCCGGATCCCCGTCGGTCGTCTCGGCCAACCCGGGGAGGTGGCCGATCTCGCTGTGGCGGTGCTCGCCAACGGGTATATGACCAACCAGGTCATCTCCGTCGACGGTGGCATGTACCCACATTGACGGCCCAGGAACTCGTCGACGCCGCCGCGGGACTGCTCGTCGACCTCGATGGAACGCTGGTCGATTCCTCACTCCCGGTCACACGGGTATGGGCCGACTTTGCCCATCGCCACGGACTCGATCCGGTCGAGGTGCTGCGTTTCGCCCACGGGCGGCCTTCACGCGAGACCGTCCGCCTGCTCGCCCCCGACGCCGACCCGACGCTCGAGGCGCAGATCATCGAGGACGCCGAGGTCGGTGATGCCGAGGGCGTGGTCGCGCTCCCCGGGGCGGCCGCGCTGCTCGCCAGCGGGCGGCGCCTGGCCCTCGTCACCTCATGCTCGGCGGCGCTGGCCGGCGTCCGTCTCACCGCCGCCGGCCTGCCCGAGCCTGACGTGATCATCTCCTCCGACCTGGTCAAGCACGGCAAGCCCCATCCCGAATGCTTCTCGCTCGGCGCCACGCGCCTGACCTTGACCAACGCCGGCTGCCTCGTGCTCGAGGACGCTCCGGCCGGAGTCCGGGCCGGGGTTGACGCCGGCTCGCCGGTGGTGGCCGTGCGCACCACCCACCGCGGCGCTGACCTGACCGCCGCCTCAGCGGTGATCGACGACTTGTCACAGCTGCGGTGGTAGAAGTGGACGCCATGTTCGCCGGCTTTGAGCGATACGACCTGGAAACACCGCGCGGCACGGTCTGCGCCCGGGTCGGTGGCGCCGGACCACCGCTGCTCCTGCTGCACGGCTACCCGCAGACCGGCCTCATGTGGCGCGACGTGGGCCCGGCTCTGGCCAGGCAGTTCACGGTCGTCGCCGCCGATCTGCCCGGCTACGGCGACTCGTTCCGGCCCGAGCCAACCGAGGATCACTGCGCCCACAGCAAGCGGGCGATGGCCGCCGACCTGGTCGCCGCCATGTCGGCTCTCGGGCACGCGCGCTTCGGTGTCGCCGGTCACGATCGCGGCGGCCGCGTGGCCTATCGGATGGCGCTCGACCACCCCGACCGCGTGCAGCGCCTCGCGGTGCTCGACATCGTGCCCACCGCCGAGGTGTGGCGGCGCATCGATCGCACGTCCGCCTATCTGTACTGGCACTGGCCGTTCCTGGCCCAGCCGGCCCCGTTGCCCGAGCGGATGATCCTCGCCGCGGCTGATGAGTTCCTCGATGAGCACGTACGGCGCATCGGCCTGGGCGTCGCCCCCGGGCGCTACCCGGAGGAGGTCATGGCCGTGTACCGCGGACAGCTGCGTGACCCGCCAACCGTGCAGGCCATCTGCGAGGACTACCGCGCCGGCGCCAGTATCGATGTCGACCACGACGAGGCCGGGGGCACGATTGGCTGCCCGGTCCTGGCCCTGTGGGCGGCACGCGGCGCGCTCCCGATCTTCTACGGCGATGTGCTTGACGTGTGGCGGCCCTGGGCCCCCGACGTCCGTGGCCACGCGATCGAGGCCAGCCACTTTCTCATTGAGGACGAGCCCGAGCAGGTCGCGGCCGAGCTGGGGGAGTTCTTCGGCGGCTGACCACCGTCCGCCGTCCCTGCCCACCGCGCCGGACCCGCTGTCCCTGCCCACCCCGCCGGACCCGCCGGCCGTGCCCACCCCGCCGGACCCGCCGGCCGTGCCCACCCCGCCGGACCCGTCGGCCGTGCCCACCCCGCCGGATCCGCCGGCGGTGCCCACCCCGCCGGATCCTCCGTCCCAAAGTTGCATATATGAGCACTTTGAGACGGCGGTCTCCCGGCGTACCTCGTCCCGGGGGCCAGGAGTCACGCCGATGTCACGGTTGGGCGCCGCCCGACGTTCCATACTCATGCCCATCACACGCACACTCACCCCCACCGCCTTGGCGCCCGCGCCGCCCCCGCGCCAGACCTGGACCATCTATGAGAGCCCGCTCGGGCCGCTCACGCTGTGCGGCAGCGCCGCCGCGCTGTCGAGGCTCGAGTTCCCCCGACGAGGCCCGGACCGAGACGAGGCCGACCGCGACCCAGAGGCGTTTCGGGCCGCCATCACCCAGCTCGACGAGTACTTCGCCGGCCATCGCCAGGAGTTCGATCTCCCGCTGGCGCTCGGCGGAACCGCCTTTCAGCAGCGCGTGTGGTTACAGCTGCGGACGATTCGATTTGGCACCACGACCACGTACGGCACGCTGGCCGACCGCCTCGGTCGACGTGATCGGATCCGCGCGGTCGGTGCCGCCGTCGGCCGCACGCCCGTGCCCATCATCGTCCCCTGCCACCGGGTGCTCGGCGCCAACGGCGACCTCACCGGGTACGGCGGCGGGCTGCAGCGCAAGCAGGCGCTCCTCGAGCTCGAGGCCGCGGTCAGTCGCGGTGAGCCGGCACCGGCGGTCTGGAAGGCCCGTCAGCTCTCCCTGGTCTAGCGCAGACCGCCCCCGACCGGTCAGCGGGCGACCGCGACCCTGGCGCGGGGACTCGGACTAGCCGGGCCGACTCAGCTCATCCTCGTCGACGAGGTCGGTCGGGTCGAGGATGAACACCTCGCACATGATGTCGGGGTCCTGCTGGTTGCCGCTCATGTAGCCGATCACGCGCCGGCCGGTGGCGCCCTCGATGACCGCTTCGAAGCGGTTGCGCATCAGGTCCTGGAAGGCCATCCGCTGCTGGATGACCGCGGACCCCCGGCCGCCTTCGAGCAGCGTCTGCTCGACGCGCGTAAATCCTCCGCGCAGCACACAGACGACAAGATCGTCCTCGTAGTAGGACTTCGCACGGGTTGGCCCGCGACCGTAGAACTCCTTGAGCAGCGCGACCAGCCCGTCGGAGATCGCCGTGAGGGCTTCGCCATGGCTCTGCGGCTTGGGAGTCGGTATCAACGGGTTCACAACGCCCAGCGAGCGTATCGCAGAGTCGCGCCCCTGCGGACTACCCAGTGCAGCGCTATGCTCGGACGCAGCCCGTTCGGTTCTCGTCCTTCTGCCCTGCGCGCGAACCAATTTCGGAGGACGAGAGAGAAGGCCGCATGTCGGCCGCAGATGAGGTTCTCGCCGGCGATGAGCTACTCGCCGCGGTGACCGAGGCGATGGTGGGGTTTCACGCGCACTATCACCACCGGCAGCCGGTCACGGCCAAGACCCTGATGCTCGGCGATGACCTCCTCGCCTGCGTGCTCGGCGGCGTGTACACCGACGTTGAGAAGACGATGATCGAGATACAGCGCAGCACCATCGTTCAAGAGACCCGGAACGAGTTCCAGAACGCGATGCAGGACAAGTTCATCGCGGCCGTCGAGGGACTAACCGGCCGCAAGGTGCTCGCCTTCGTCTCCAATCACCATGTCGGGCCGGACATCGAGATCGAGCTCTTCTTCCTCTTCCCCGATGCGAGTGCCGGCCGGAGCGCGCCTCGGCGAGGGGACGCTGGAAACGGCTGAGCCTGTCCGCCTCGGCAGCGATCCCAATGGTAGGCGCCACTCAGGGCGGGTAGCTGAGCTCAGTCGTTCCCCGCACCGCCCCAAAGACCTATGTCCCAACGCTCGACAACCGAGTTCTGAGGTATTGATGCTGACGACCCTTCCGGAGATGTGGGTCGGCGCCTGGACGGCATCCGCCCGCTCCGACGCCGCCCTCACCGCAACTCCCCTGGCACGCCGGGTCGGCCGATGAGACGGATCGGACGACTCGGTCTCGCGGCTTCGCTCGGCCAAGCTGCCTGGGCAACCCAACGCCAATGGCAGCAGATGCCTCGCCGGCGTCGCGCCCGCCTCCAGGCTCTGGTCCGCCAGTCCGGCGGACGTCCATCCCGCCTGTCGGCGGCCGAGCGCCGCGAACTGTGGGGGCTCATCGGAGACCTCAATCTCGGTGAAGTTCTGCGCGCCGGCGCCACGAACGCGTCGGGGCGCGGCTTCGGCCGGCGCGTTCTCTGAGACGTCCATCGCGGGCTCGCTATCAGCCCGGCAACACCGGATGTCGCTCGTTTAGGTGTGCCCAGTGGCGCGACGCCGGAAGGCGTCTCGCGCGGCACGCACCTGGTCTGAGCGGGAAACCGAGGCCGAGCCGGAGCGGGCCGGTGCAACCACCGCTGCCGGGGGCCGACGACGCTTGGAGACGTACATCGGAACTTCTATCCCGGTCCGACCCAGGCAGCGCGGACAGTGCTCCATCCTGGCCAGGGAGAGTCGCCAGCGGATCGTCAGCCCACAGTGGGGGCAGTTCAGGTGGCTCATCGCAGCTGATCCCTCGGAGCGGCTCGTCGACGACGGGGTAGCCGGGGAGGGCCGCCGATGACCCTTCCAGCCAGTCCTATCGCCGGGGTGGCCCGTACGGGTCGCCGCACCGTGTCGTTGCCGCCGGACCCCCCGCGTAGCCATGTCCTCACTCCCGACGCTTGGACGCCAGCGCCGACAGCAACCGAAACCGAGCGGGCCGCGCCCCCCGCGGCCCGCTCGGCGGCTCCTCGCCACGCGGCCCAATCCGCCAATGTGGCGGGCTCCCATACGAGCCGTTCACATCGCTCGCCCGGAACGCCCCCCGACCCGGGTCCGCGCTCGCGGTTGCCGCGCACGTATGTCTGGCGTATCCTCGATCGAACCGTACGACGGAAGAATCCGTCCGTGCTGGTCGGGGAACTGTGCCCCCACTTCCCTGGCTCGCCGGGGAGCCCAGATGGATCTGGGTTCCCCGGACTTACGTCATGCGCTTGCCTGGGGGCACCCCGGCGGCCACCTGAGCCAACGGCCAAGTCAACCCTCGCCGTCACGAGAGATAGTTCGTTTAGACGGTATGGGTACGCAAATTCCGACGTGGACGTCCCTCGTCAGGTCGATAGCTCATTGCACCTGACGGTCCACGCTGCATGAGCTGTTCCCAGCGGCCGTGTGCCCGTGTCTAAAAGGGGCGCTATCACCAAGCCGGCACTAGCGCTTCGGGCAGCATAGACCCCCGCGTCGGCACTTAGCAACCGGCGATTGTTAGGCCGCCGCCTGCGCCCCAAGCTGACCGACGTCGGTAAGCGCGTCTACACCCCCGGGCAGATGATGGTCCACCTCGCCGGCCAGGTGACCGTCGAGGACGAACAGCTCGGCGGCCAGGTCGGGTTCGACGTGGTTATCACTCATGAACGCCACCACCTTTCGGCCCGTGAGACGCTCGATCTCGCTGACCAGGTCGGCACGCATGGTGCGCTGGAACTTCTGACGCATCCGCAACACGATCTCGAGCTCGCCATCGTTGACGAGGCTGCGCTCGGCCTTGGTCAGGGCATTCTCCATTACGGTGACCACCACCGGCCCGCGGTAGAACGTCTGCGCCTTCGTCGGCCCCCGCCCAACGTACTGGCTATGAATCCGCACCACCGCCCGCGTGATGGCCGCATTCAACTCGCCACCGATCAGTCCTGGCGACGTGTTCGTCATCAAATGCCTCCCAACGCCGCTCTCGTGGCTACAGGCCGCTCGACAGGACGAGAGAAGCGCAAGGACCGGACGCGCGGATGCTTCCTGGCCTTACCATACACGCCGCCCAGGAGCCTGGCCGCGAGATTTCGGGCCCGACGCTGCGCGGGTTCAGGCGGTCCCTGCCGGATCGCGCGCCTATTTCAGGGCTTGGCCAGCCGCGGAACAAGCGCTGCCTCGGAGGCGATTGAGCCACGGGTGAGCGGCAGTCTTCCGCCGGAGCGGACGCTGGCCTTGGCGCGGTTACAGGCATCGGTCAGGAACCATGCGCCGACCGGTTTCCCGGCCGGCACGAGATCGAGGGCCGTGGTGTACACCTGGTGTATCCCGTCGTTGCTGAACGCATAGCCCGACGAGCCCGTCGGGTCACCGAACTGGTCAATCGGCGCCTCCCCCAGGCACCCGACCAGACTGCGAAGCACCCGGGTGTCAGTCGTGACCTGCTTTTGCATCTTGTTCAGCGCGCGGTTGACGCAGCCCCAGTTGTGACAGTTGTAGGCCTGGGCGCCGGCCGGAAGGCCCACGAGGCACGCTCCAGCCAGGGCCAGCCACATGAACCAACATCGCACTCCGCGCCGCCTTGGCTGGGTTGTGGGTCCCGCGTCGTTCTTCGGTCGTGCTGGCGTAAATCCAACTTCGCGCAGTGCGCCGGCCAGTTGCTTGCCCATGGCAGAACCTCTGCTGATCGCCCGACGGTGCCGTACAGGCGCCGGTCATGTATCGCCCTTCTCGCGGGGCGTTGTGCTCAGAAACGGTTCGAAGCGGCCTGAACTTTCGCTCAAGCGCAAGCGCGGCTACGAACAGCGCTGTGGTGGTAGCCAGTTGACGCGGCGCGCCACACTTCTGCCGATGATCATCGGTTTCACCTGGTTGACGGTTTTCTGCCGTTGCGACCGTTTGTCGGGCTGGGGGCGTACGCGATGGCGGTGATCGCCGGCTTGAACGGAGGACGCTCGCGGGCGGAGCACGCCGCAGTGCCGCTCACGCCGGCTGAGCTTGCTACTGACGCGATCGCGGTTCGGCGAGCTGGGGCGGTCGCCGTGCACGTGCATCCTCGGAGTCGCGACGGGGCCCAGACGCTGGAGTCAAAGGCGTGCGACGAGGCGATCGCGGCGATTCGTGCTGCCGTTCCGCGGCTGCCCATCGGCCTCTCAACCTCGGCGGCGATCAATCCCGATCCCTTCGCTCGTGCCGCCGCGATCACTGCCTGGCGCCGACGACCCGACTATGTCTCGGTGAACCTCTCCGAACTCGGCTGGATCGGAATCGCGCGCGCCGCACGGCACGCGGGGATCGCGGTCGAGGCCGGGCTGACCACCCCGGGTGAGGCCGAGGACCTCCGCCGCAGTGCATTCGCTCACCAGGTCCTCCGCGTGCGGGTGGCGGTTGACGGTGGCGCGGAGGATGCCCGGGCGATCGCGCAGCTCGTCCCCGACGGTGTCTCGCAGCTCTGGCATGGCTACGGCGAACAGACGTGGGGTGTCGTGTCGGCTGCCGGCGCGGCTGGAATCGACGTGCGCGTGGGATTGGAAGACGTGCTTGTGTTGCCCGACGGCCGCACCGCCACCGACAACGCTGAGCTCGTCGCGGCGGCGGTGACCCTGATGACAGGCCCAGACTGAAAGCCATTTCCAAGACATTCGCTCGGCCCGCGATCGCGACGTGGGAAGATGATCATGCGGTGGTTCTTTTGCACCGCCGAGCGGACCTAGAGAGGAGCGGTGCATGAGCCCGGGCGATCCGGCCGCGGACGGTTTCTACGTCTCCTCCGATGTCGGGGGCACGTTTACCGACACGGTCGTCATCGATGCATCCGGCTGGCTGCACCGCTACAAGGCGGCCAGCACCCCCGGCAACATCGTCGGCGGCGTCCTGGCCACCTGCGAGCTGGCCTGCCAGGAGCAGGGCATGGACCTCTCGGAATTCCTGGGCAAGGTCAAGCTCTTCAGCCAGGGGACCACCGTGGCCACCAACGGTCTTCTGCAGCGGCAGGGCGCGACGGTTGGCGTGCTGCACACCGCGGGCTTCGGTGACACGCTGTTCATCTCTCGCGTGTGGAAGGCCTTTGGGTTGGACGAGGCGTCGCTCAAGAACTTCCGCCACCTCGTCAAGCCGCGGCCGCTCGTCGAGCGCCGCCTGACCCGCGAGGTGCCCGAGCGCGTTGACTACAAGGGACTGGTGCTGCGCAAGCTCGACGAGGAGGCAACCCGCCTGGCCGTCCGCGAGCTGCTGGCTGAAGGGGCCCAGGCGTTTGTCGTCTCGCTGCTGTGGTCGTTCAAGCATCGCGAGCACGAGTGGCGGGTCAAGGAGATCGTGCTGGAGGAGGCTCCTGATGCATTCGTCACCGCCTCCAGCGACCTGCTGCCCCGGATCAACGAGTACGAGCGCACGGTGACGGCGGTCGTGAACGCCTTTCTGGGCCCGGATGTCGCCGGCGCTACGCTGGCCATGCGCGCCGACCTGCAGAACGCCGGCCTGCCCTCATCGCCGCTCCTGATGCTTTCCAACGGCGGCGTCGGCGCCGTCGATCAGGTCGCCCGTGAGCCTGTCAGCATCCTGCTTTCCGGCCCGGTCGGTGGCGTCGTCGGCTCGCGCTTTGTCGGTGAGCAGCTCGGCGAGCTCAACGTGATCACGACCGACATGGGCGGAACGAGCTTTGACGTCGGCATGGTCGTCGACGGACAGCCACTGATGCAGGCCTCGACCGTGATGGCGAATCAGCCGATCTCCACTCCGTCGGTGGCGATTGCGACGATCGGCGCCGGCGGGGGGAGCATCGCTCGCGCCGACAAGGGCCTGCTGACGGTGGGGCCCGAGAGCGCCGGGGCCGCCCCCGGCCCCGCCTGCTACGGCGACGGCGGGACGGAGCCGACGGTCACGGACGCCGACGTGGTCCTCGGCCTGATCAACCCCGACAACTTCCTCGGTGGGCGCATCAAGCTCGATCCCGAGCTGGCTCGCAATGCCATCCGTCAGCGCGTCGCTGAGCCGCTCGGCCTCTCGATCGAGGACGGAGCGGCGGGGATCAAGCGAATCGTCGATTCGCAGATGGCCGACCTGATTCGCAGCGTCACCATCCACAAGGGCTTTGACCCCCGCGAGTTCGTGCTGCTCGCGTTCGGTGGCGCCGGACCCGTCCACGCCCACGCCTACGGCGCGGAACTCGGCGTCAAGCGCGTGATCATCCCGGTCACGGCGTCGGTGCACTCGGCCTACGGAATCCTGGCCTCCGATCTCGTCATCACCCGCCAGCAGACGCAGTCGTTCTTCACGCCGCCGGGCAGCCGGGGTGCCTCGCAGTACGTGGACGCCGGCGCGACCAACGCGATCCTCGACCAGCTCGAGCGCGACGCCCGGGAGATGATCGCCGCGCAAAAGCTGCAGCCGGGCGAGTTCGAGACCAAGGCGTTCGTGGACATGCGCTTCCGCTTCCAGATCCACGAGCTGACGGTTGAAATCCCGGCACGCCCGCTGACTGCCGACCGCCTCGACGGGCTCGTCGAACGCTTCATCGAGAACTATGAGCTCCGCTTCGGCGAGGGCGCGGCCTTCACGGCGGCCGGAGTCGAGATGGTGACCTGGCGGGTGGTGGCAACCGGCAAGCTTGACAAGCCAGCCCTCGCCCGCGGCCTCCAGCAGAACGGCGCGGGGACCCACGAGCCGAAGCGGCGGCCGGTGTACCTGGCCGGTGAGTGGTGCCCCGCCGAGATCTATGACGAGACCGCGCTCCGGGTCAACGGCACGTTCTCCGGCCCGGCCATCATCGAGCTTCCGGACACCACGATCGTTGTCGCCATCGACCAGGTCGCCTCCGTGGACGCCAGTCGCAACGTCATCCTTGAAGCGGCCGAGTCCGCGCGGGAGGAATGAAGATGAGCACCGCCGAGAAGCACACCCTCGACCCCATTACCTATGAGGTGATCAACCATCGGTTGTGGACGATCAACGACGAGGGTTCGACCACGATCGTTCACGCATCAGGGTCGCCCGTGGTCCATGCCACCGACTACAACTTCGCCATCTATGCCGCCAACGGCGACCTTGCCGTGTCCGGCGTCTTCTACCTGCTGCCCATCTACACCATGCAGGTGTTCGTTAAGGAGGTCATCAACCGCTTTGCCGACGACGTCAACCCCGGCGACGTATTCATCACCAACGACCCGTTTGTCGCCGGCATCCATCAGTCCGACGTCCAGTTCGTCTCGCCTTTCTTCCACGACGGGCAGGTCATCGCCTGGACCGGCTGTATGGCGCACGTGATGGACGTGGGGGGCATGAACCCGGGCTCGTGGTGCCCGACGGCGACCGACGTCTATCAGGAGGGGACCCGCGTGCCGCTGAACCGGATCGTTGACGCCGGCAAGGTCAACCGTGCGCTGTGGGACACGATCCTGGCGAACTCCCGTATGCCCTCGATGGTGGCCAACGACTTCTCAGCCTTCCTCTCCGCGCACCGGGTCGCTCAGGCGCGGCTGGCCGAGACCTGCAAGCAGTACGGGGCCGACGGGGTGGTCGACACAATCCAGCGGACCATCGATCTGACCGAGGAGCGCGCGCGCGAGTGGCTGCGCCAACTGCCCGATGGCGACTTCCAGACCGCGGGGTACATCGACCACGACGGCCACGCCAACAACCTGTACCGCGTCGATTGCACGCTGCACAAGCGCGGCGATGAGATCGTCTTTGACTTCTCCGGATCGAGCCCGGCCATCGCCGGCACCGGAAACGCCTCGCGCTCGGGGACCTACGGCGCGATCGGGTGTGCGGTCCTCGGCGTGTTCGGCTCGGTCCTGCCCTGGAACGCGGGGCTGATGCGGCCGGTGTCCCTAAAGGTCCCGCCGAACACCTGCGTGAGCGCCGAGGAGCCGGCGCCGATCTCGGCGGGCTCGGTGTCCGGCTCGTGGGTTGCCCTGTCCCTGGCGGCCGGCTGTCTGGCGAAGATGCTCGCGTTCTCGGAAGACTACGAGGACTTCGCCTTCGGCCCACCGGACGGGTCGTGGGTGCTCAGCCAGTTCGGTGGCCTGAATCAGTACGGGGAGCCGTTCGCGACCATGCTCATGGACTCCCTGGGCTGGGGCGGACCGGCCTTCCGTCACCGCGACGGCGTGCCCGCCGGTGGCTCGCTGATCATTCTCGGCGGCGGCTCCAACGACGTTGAGCTCCACGAGAACCACCAGCCGCTGCTCTACCTCTGGCGCCGGGAGGTCAAGGACTCGGGCGGCGCCGGCCGCCACCGCGGTGGCAACGGGATCGAGTACGCGGTCGCCGTCCACGATTCGGATGCCGTCACGGCCACCTGCGTCGCGCAGGGCGTGGTGATCCCGACCGGCGTGGGGCTGTTTGGCGGATACCCCGGCGGCAACTCCGCCTACGAGGTCGTCACCGGAGCCGACTGGCAGGCGGAGATGGCGGCGGGCAAGGTGCACCACACGATGCACGACCTGCCGGGGGAGTACCGCCTCCCGCAGGCGAAGGAGACCGTGCCGATGAGCCGAGGCGACGTGATCAACAACGTCACGCAGAACGCCGGCGGTTACGGCGACCCGCTCGAGCGCGATCCCGCGCTGGTGGCCGCCAACGTGCACGAGGGAAGTTGTGACCGCGCGGTGGCACGTGACATCTACGGCGTGACGGTGGCCGAGGACGGTGGATACGACGCTGCCGCCACCGAGGCGCGTCGGGCGGAGCTCCGCCAGGCCCGTCTCGCCGACCTGCGCAACCGCCGCGATCACTACGAGGTCAAGGACCTCGAGGTCGTCTACCGCTGGGGAGACGTGCTCAACATTTGTCGCGACGGCGATGAGCTCGTCGTGCAGGCGGCGCAGTCCAAGGCGGTACTTGGTCCGCTCGGCCAGAACTGGCGCGAGACAGCGCCGTACCGGGTGCCGACCGCCGCCGAGCTCGGACCCCAGCTGGTGCTCGACGAACGGCTCGAGTTCCGCCACTACATCGACCCGCGTACCGGGCGGTCGCTATGGCTGGACTTCCAGCACCTGGAGGCACCGCTGACCGTCGATTTCCGTCTCACCGAACTGCAGGAGTGGTAGCTCCGACCGGCCAACCGCGCCAAGAACCCAGGCACGACACGACCGCCGCGGCCGGCGGCGGTGCGTCACGTCTTCCTTCCCACGCCCGACGGGAGTGGCGGAGTGTCTGCGACGGGGATCATGGCCGCGATCAGGGTGCCGCCATCGGCTGGGCTGTCGACCCGCAGACTCCCATCCAAGAGGGCGAGCCGATCAAAGAGACCGACGAGCCCGCTCCCCTCGGCCTGGGCGCCGCCGATCCCGTCGTCGCGCACCTCCACCCGGAGGCTACGGGTACCGAGCCGGGCGCTGACCGCGGCGTGACATGCGCGCGAGTGCTTCGTGACGTTGGTGAGCGCCTCGGCGACGATGAAGTACGCGGTGGCCTCAATCTCGGCAGGCAGGCGCCCGACGTCGATGTCGGTCTCGACCGGAATCGACATCCTGGACGCCAGTACTCGTACCGCGGCGTCCAGGCCGCCGTGGGTAAGCACGGCCGGAAGGATGCCGCGGGCAAGCTCGCGCAGCTCGTCCGTCGCCGCCTGTGCGTGCCCGAGCGCCTCGGCAACGAGCACCGCTGCGTCGTGCTGATCGTGCTCCAACTCGTTGCGGGCTAGCTTGAGCGTCAGGATCGTGCTCACCAATCGCTGCTGGGCCCCGTCGTGGAGGTCACGCGCGACGCGACGCCGCTGCTCGTCCCCGGCGACAATGATCCGAGCCCGGGACGCAGCGAGGTCCGATCGCGCCTGAACGTTCGAGATCGCCGTTGCCGCCAGCTCGGTGAACTCCGCCATCCGCGGCTCGGCGTCGGCGGGCAGCGGCTCGGGCAGCGATGTTCCGGCTGCGATCACGCCCCACAGACGCCCGTTGACCACGATAGGAGTCCCGACCCCGGAGCGGATTCCGAGGTTTTGCGCGCTCACTGCGATCGACCCGTCAGAGACCTCGTAGTGATCGAAGCGGGCCGGCCGCCCCGTCCGATGCACCCCCGCGGCGACGCTGTTCCCCTCCAACTTCCAGCGGCTGCCGACCCAGAATGATTCCCGCAGCGCCCCGTAGCTCGCGACGATCGTGCTCTTCCCGTCGGGGTCGAAGCGGTGGATCACCGCGGTGTCGGCCCCACCGATCCGCCCCACCTCCTCGACGACCCTGGACAGCACCTCCTCTGGGGAACGTCCGTGCGCGACCATTGTCGCCACCCGCCTCAGCGCCGCCTGCTCCTCCGCCAGTCGCTCCACCTCCGCCCGTGCGTGGAGATTGGAGATCGCCGTGGCCGCCAGCTCAGTGAACTCCGCCAAGCGAGACTCGGTGCCCGCGGGCATCGGCTCTGGACTGGACGACCCCAGCGTTACGGCACCCCACAGATGCCCGGTGACGAAGAGCGGGCACGCGACGGCGCACTGGAATCCGAGCCTTTTCGCCTCTTTGGCAATCGCGCCCGAAGCTTGCGCATAACCCTCCACGCGAATCGGCCGCTGCTCTCGATACGCCGACGCTGTGGCGCTGTCCGTCCCATCCAGCTTCGTCCGGCGACCAACCGGGAAGGCCTCGACCGCCTTGCCCCAGGTGCCGACCACGGTGCCAAGTCCATCGGCGTCAAACCTATGGATCACGGTCGTGTCGGCCCGCAGAAGCAGCCCCGCCTCCTCGGCCACTTTGTGGAGGACCTGTTGCGGGGCGGACTCACGCGCGACCATCGTCGCCACCCGTCGCAGCGCCGCCTGCTCCTCGGCAAGTCGGCCAAGCTCACCCATCTCGACTTCCCGGTGCGCTGACACCAACGCGCGCAGCCCGACGTCACCCCACCTCAGCGTGGCCTGAACGAACTCAAGCCGCACGCAGTCGCTGATCCCCAGTTCGTCGGCCCTCGCGTGCGCCTCCTCGCGCACGACTTCCAGACCGATTTGCCACCCCCGAAGCAGCTCGTCGCTCGTGACCCCCGGACGGGTACGCGTCTCCCCCGGCGTCCGATCGTCCATCTCGGCACGGCCGCGAACCGCGTCGGGATCACGGATTGCCTCCAGCAGGCGCCGCGTATCGGCCAGCAGGACGGGGATCAGGTCCTCCCGGGACCACGTCGCGTAGGAAGGCAGCCGCTCCTGCATACGCGAGGCGGTGCGCTCAGCGATCTGCTCAGCGTGACCGAGCAGCACCCCGGCGAGCAGCGACGCACTGCGGACGTTCACGGACATGAGGCTAGTTCTCTCACTAAGCGTAGCGGCGCGGGGCCACGTCCTGGCTCCGGAGCGCCAGGATAAGCGGTTGCTGCATCAGCTCAGGGGAGGCTGTTCAAAGCCCGCCGGCTTGATGGGCGGCCGGGGAGGAACGCGATCAGGTGGGTGCTTGGAACCTGCGACCGCCCGGCCCCAAGCAGGTCACGCAGTCCGGAGGCGGCGTCGTGTCTGAGCTTCAGCGAGGCGCGCTCTGGTTCGCGTCGCCGCTCGCTCGAGGTGTACGCGTCGCCGTCGAGATGCGACATCGTCGGTCGGATCGACGGAGCGGTGGTCAACGAGCTCTCGCTCGGATCGGTGCGCCCGGAGGCGGAGAATGCGGAGGTGCGAGTCAGTCACGATCGTGGCCGAACTCGGGCACTCGGATGGAGTCGGCGATTGCCTGGGGCAGCCCAGTGGCGAGATCCTTAGGATCGAAGAGCCGGAAACCTAGGGTCCCCTCGAGGCTGGTGATCTGTTGAGGCGGCTTGCCGCATTCCGGGCAAGCCACGATGTACGCCGAGGCAGCTGCAGTGAAGCGCAGCCGACAGCTTGGGCAGCAAACGGGGGTCATGAGCGACCTTTCGATGGAATAGGAACGAGCGGCCCATGGGGCTGCATCGCCTCCCGGCTGAGCTGCCGCCTTCGTCGAGCCAGCACTCGGTGTCGAGATGGTCAGCGGCACGCGCTGCTCTCGCGGCGGGCCACGAGATCAACCGGGCGAATCTGCTGCTGGTCGGCGGTGCGTCGGGTTGCGCCGGCCCCGTCACGGACGGCGCTCGCAGCGCCTGTCACCTTGTTGCGGTGGCCATGGCCGACCGCCTTTCTGCCCTCCTGGCTGAGAACGTCGCTCGGGAAGCGAGAAGAGCTGGGCTTTCTGAGCGCTTTAAACGAGCTTATCATATCCGACCTCTTTACTCGGATTTAGTGGCGCCGTGGTAGCGTGGACGTGTCCATCGCCTTCCCGTGAGGGTTTGCGATCGTGCGCTCTCCCGGTCCTTCTTGACCTCTCTGCCCCGTGAGCGCCCCTGCCTGAGAGGCACGCGAGGAGCGTCGATGGATGTTGTGAGTGCACCGCCTGCACGGAGGTCGTACCGTCAGCCGCTGAGACGCGCGAGCTCCGACCACACCGCCCACCGATCATTCGCTGGCCCACGTGGAAGTTCGCCCGGAGCACCGCTGCGGATCGCGATGCTCGCTCCGCCATGGATCTCAGTACCGGCGCCCGGCTACGGTGGCGTGGAGTCGGTTGTCAGTACCCTCACGGAGGCGCTGGTCCGCCACGGGCACGAGGTGACGCTGTTTTGCGCTCCGGGTTCCGTGTCGTCCGCAAAGGTGGTGGCGCTGCTCGAGGAGTCCCATCCCGACGAGATCGAGCGCTCGCTATATGAGGTCGACCATGTGGGCCGAGCGTTCGATGAGATCGATAGCGCCACCGATGGTGATCGTTTCGACGTCGTTCACGACCACTGCGGGTTCACCGGGCTGGCGATGGCCAACCGCATCGACACACCGCTCGTGCACACGTTGCATGGGCCGTTCACCCCCGACACGGCAGCCTGCTACGCACGCCACGGGCACAAGGCGACGCTGGTGGGGATCAGCCGCGCCCAGCTCGCATCGGCGCCGCCCGGGTTGGGTCCGATCGGTTCGATTCCGAACCCGATCGACCTGCGGGCCTGGCCGTTGCAGGAGCGCAAGGGCGACTACCTGCTCTGGGTCGGACGGATGACCCCGGAGAAGGGGCCGCACCGGGCGATCGCCGCCGCTCGCAGCGTTGACGTACCACTGGTGTTGGCGGGCGTGATCCAGCCTGGTCAGCAGGCGTTCTTTGACCGAGAGGTCGCCCCCCACGTCGATGGCGAGCGCGTCCGCTTCGTGGGTGAGGTCGGTGGGTCGGCCAAGCGTTCGCTGTTCGCGCGCGCCCGTGGCCTGCTCATGCCGATCCGGTGGAACGAGCCGTTCGGGATGGTGATGGTCGAAGCGCTCGCCTGCGGGACGCCGGTGATCGCGTTTCCCGAGGGCGCGGCTCGCGAGCTCGTGATCGACGGGACGACCGGCTTCCTGGTCAAGGACGAGCGTGCGATGGCGGTCGCCGTGGGCGAGCTGTCGCGGATCCGTGCGCGGGATTGCCGGGCCTGGGTGAGCCGGCATTGCGATGTCGGAGTCGTCGCCGCGGCTTACGAGCGAACGTACCGGGCAGTCATGGTCCGGGACACGATGAGGGCACTCGCCGGTGTCTGAGCGCACCCTGAGCGTCCTGGACGGAAGCACGTTCGTCGTCGGGGACCGGCTGGGTGATGTCCGCGCCGATGAGGGTCGCGAACACGGCTTCTTCTCCGAGGACACACGCTGCATATCGCGCTGGGTCCTGCGGGTGGGACAGGCGCCGCTGGAGTTGCTGAGTCTCCACCAGCGCGCACACTTCGACGCCCAGTACTTCCTGACACCCGCGGTCGGTCCTGAGGAGCAGGCGCCGTGCTCGATCGTGCGCCATCGCCTCGTCGACCACGTGTGGATGGAGGAGGTCACGGTGACCAACCACCTCCATGAGACGAGCCCTCTCCGTGTAGCGCTGGAGGTCGACGCCGACTTCGCCGATCTGTTCGAGGTCAAGGACGGCGTGGCGGCCGGGCGAGAGATCACACGCACGCTTGACGTTGCCACCTTGACGCTGGCCTACCAACATGGCGACTTCCACCGCTCGGTCACGATCGCCTCCAGCGCACCGGCGGCGATCACATGCGCCGGCTTCGAGTACAGCTTGAACCTCGCACCCGGTGAGCAGTGGTCGACCACCTTCACGATCTCCCCCGTCGCCGCTCAGCCCGGGATCATGTTCGCGCGGCGCGAGCCGCGCGGGCGGCTCGAGGACCTGCGCAAGGCAAAGTCGACCGAACTCGAGACTTGGCTGGCCAGTGCGCCGGCCTTACAGGCCGACGACCCGGCGCTGTTGCGCACATACCGGGCGAGCCTCAGCGATCTCGGCGCGCTCCGTATGCACCCTGATCTGGACAAGGGCGCGACACTGCCCGCGGCTGGACTGCCGTGGTTCATGGCCCTGTTTGGCCGCGACAGCCTGATCACGAGCTTCCAAGCACTGCCCTATCTCCCGGGACTGGCCGCAACCACCCTACGCGTCCTCGCCACCCGCCAAGCCACTGTGCGAGATGACTTCCACGAGCAGGAGCCGGGCAAGATCTTCCACGAGCTGCGCTTCGGCGAGCTCACCTCTCGCGGCGCACGACCCCATTCGCCGTACTTCGGAAGCGCCGACGCCACGCCGCTATTCCTCGTGCTCCTGGACGAGTACCACCGCTGGTCCGGCGACGACGAACTCGTTCTCGCCCTGGAGGCCAACGCCCGAGCAGCTCTTACCTGGATCGAGGACAGCGGTGACCTCGACGGCGATGGCTACGTCGAGTACCAATGCCGCAACCCGACGACCGGGCTGGTCAACCAGTGCTGGAAGGACAGCTGGAATTCGATGCAATTCGCCGACGGCAGGCTCGCCCGCGGGCCGGTCGCGACCTGCGAGATCCAAGGCTACGTCTACGACGCGCAGCGGCGCTCAGCCCGCCTCGCCCGCGAGGTTTGGGACGATGAAGAGCTCAGCAACCGTCTCGAGCAGCGCGCCGGTGACCTTCGCGAGCGCTTTCGCCGCGACTTCTGGATGCCCGGGCACGGGTATCACGCCCTCGCGCTGGACGGTGACAAACAGCAGGTGGACAGCTTGACGTCCAACATCGGTCACCTACTGTGGTCGGGAATCCTCGACGACAGAGAGGCAGCCGCCACCGCCGAGCACCTGCTCGACGACCAGCTCTACTCCGGCTGGGGCGTCCGCACCCTGGGCGCGCGCGAAGCCGGCTACAACCCGCTCGGCTACCACACGGGAACGATCTGGCCGCACGACAACTCGCTGATCGCCGCCGGCCTCGCGCGATACGGACACCACGAGGCGGCCGGCGCCATCGCCTCGGCAACCCTCGCCGCCGCACCGTATTTCGAGTATCGCCTCCCCGAGGTGTTCGCCGGCTTCCCGTCTGCGGTTACCTCCGTTCCGGTGAGATTCCCCACGGCGTCGCGTCCCCAGGCATGGGCCGCAGGGACCCCGCTGCTGTTGCTCACAACGCTGCTCGACCTCCAACCCGGATCGACAACTGCCGAGACCAACCTTCCGGATCCGATCGGACATGTCGCCCTCCATCGGCAGCCGCACCACCTGCCGGCACCGCCAAGAAGGGTTAGGGTGTAGGGAGTGGACGAACTCGCGATCACCGCGCTGGTGAAGAGATTGTCGCGTCCGCACGCCTCGGGTGGGATCGTCATCGAGCGCGCGGCGATCCTGGCCGCAGGCCCCGACTTTCCGGAAGTCATGGACTGGATCACCGACCACGACGGCACGCCCGACACCTCTGTGTCAACGGCGCGAAGTCGCGGTCTGCACGGATCGCGGATAGACGACGGCGACGCCCCTGCATCCCGGAAGCCGCTGCGCTTCGTGCTACCCCCCGGCACGCTGTCCTGACCACCGCCGTCCAATAGGACACGCCTACGGTGCCGGGTTCGGCTCGACGCAGACTGCTTGGTGCAGTTCGTTGGTCAGACGTGCGATCTGCTCGGTCAGCTGAGTGTTCTGGGCGAGCATCTGCAGATGCTGTTCGCCCATCGCTCGCTCGCGGGCAACTACCTCTGTCTGGCGTGTTTCGAACTCCTGCTCGCGCTGGACCTCAGCCTCGTGATGTCGTTGCAGTGCGGTGTCGCGGATCTTGTCTCGTTCGGCCTGCCGCGTGGCCGCGAGCAGGATCAATGGGGCTGCGTAGGCGGCCTGAGTCGAGAAAGCCAGGTTGAGGAGGATGAATGGGTACGGATCCCATTGAAAGCTGAAGGCGGCCGCATTGGCGGCAATCCACAGCACAACCAGGATCGTTTGTCCGATGATGAACCGCGGAGTGCCAAAGAACCGGGCAAAGCGCTCGGCGGCTACGCCGAAGCTATCGTTGCCGAACGCTCCGTGGTGGACAGAGTGACGGGGGGAATCTGGCGCCACGGCGCCTCCTTTTCAACTCAACTCAGTGACGCTCACCCACGGGGCGGCGAGTCCGAGTGGGCCGTCGCAGAGCGGGACCCTAGGGTGGAGGGCTTTGGAGCCCTTGGTTTTACGTACGCCGGATCTATGGCTTCGCGGCGCTGTCGCTGGTCGCGCTGATCCTGATCATCGTCTCGGGTTTGATTCTCAGTGTCGTGAGTCGGAAATTTCGTGAGCAGGCTCGGGAGTGGCGGGACGCCGATCAAGTTGGCGGTGCGTTCAGTGCAGGTCATGTTCTCATCAACCTGGCACACGGGACTCGGCGTGGCAGGCAGTCTGGCGGGCAACCCCCCGGCTGTCGGGTTGTGAGCCGGACTTGCTAGGCGCGGCCGCAGGTCTGCCTGATGGTGTGCAGCGTGAACACCACGACACGAGAGCTCAGCTCGTCATTCCCAGCGCTCGGCCCGAGTCCGACACGGGCCGGCGCGGCCGTCGCGTCGGTCGGCGTGAGTCTGCCCGCGACGGTGGTCTTCAACGCGGAGATCGGAGCACGGCTGGGCGTCGGCGAGGACTGGATCGAGCGCCGCACGGGCATCCGCGCGCGACACGTGGCCGATCCTGAAGAGCGGCTCGCGTCGCACGCCACCGTGGCAGCGCGCCGGGCCCTCGACCGTGCCGGCGTCGATGCCATCGACGTCGACCTCGTGCTCGTCGCCACCACGACCGCAGACGAGGTGCTGCCCAACGCCGCGCCGCTCGTCGCCTTTGCCCTCGGCGCCTCCCGCGCAGGGGCATTCGATGTCGGTGCGGCCTGCACCGGGTTTCTGTCGGCGCTGGCGGTTGGCTCGGCGCAGATCGAATCGGGACGCGCTACCTGCGTGCTCGTGGTCGGTGCGGATTTCATGTCGCGGATCACCGACCCTGACGACCGGGCGACGGCGGCCGTGTTCGCCGACGGCGCAGGCGCCGTGGTGCTTGTCGCGACCGACGAGCCGAGCCGGATCGGGCCGGTCGTGCTGGGCGCCGACGGGATGGGCGCCGAGAACATCGTCGTCGGGCGCACCGAGGCCCTGATCCGGATGCGCGGCCACGAGACCTTCCGCGAGGCTGTCGCCCGCCTGAGCGAAAGCACGCTCGCGGCCACCGAGGCGTCCGAGGTGGCGCTGGACGAGATCGATCTGTTTGTCTATCACCAGGCCAACGGCCGGATCCTGAGCGCCGTCGGCGAGCGTCTCGGGCTGACCCCCGAGCGGGTCGTCGACTGCATCGGCGAGTACGGCAACACCTCGGCGGCCACGCTGCCACTGGCCCTCGCGTTCAGCGAGCAACGCGGGCTGCTCGAGGCCGGCCATCGGGTGCTGCTCGGCGCGTTCGGGGCCGGTTTCACGTGGGGCGCCGTGGTCGCGGAGTGGGGCGCAGGATGAGCCGGCGAGTCATGATCACCGGCGTCGGCTCGGTGACGCCACTCGGCGTTGGTGCGCAGGCGCTGCACGCCGGCTGGCTGGCCGGCCGCACCGGAATCGACGCTGGCCTCGGCGCATGCTCGGATTTCGACCCGACCAGCGTGATGACCGTAAAGGCCGCGCGCCGCAGTGACCGATTCGGCCAGATGGCCATCGGCGCGGCCGCCGAGGCGGTGGCCGACGCCGGCTGGGACGCTGACACACCACCGTGTGATCCGGCCTCCGTCGGGTGTGTGATCGGATCCGGGATCGGCGGCATGAGCACATTTGAAGACTCGTGCGAGACGCTGCGCACGCGCGGGCCCAAGCGAGTCTCGCCGCTGGCGATACCGCTGCTGATGGGCAACGCCGCCGTCGGCCTGGTTTCGATGGCACACGGGTTGCGCGGGCCGGCCTTCGGCGTGATGTCCGCCTGCGCCTCAGGCTCCCATGCGATCGGCGCGGCGGCGAGGATGATTTCCACCGGCGATGCCGATGCCGTGGTCGCGGGCGGAGCCGAGGCCACCCTCACGCCGTTGGCCAAGGCGGCGTTCGCGGCCATGGACGCGACGTCGGTCACCGGCATCTCGCGGCCCTTCGACGCCCGGCGCGACGGATTCGTGATGGGCGAAGGCGCCGGCGTGCTCGTGTTCGAGTCAGAGGAGCTCGCCCGGTCACGCGGCGCCCGGATCATCGGCGAGGTGCTCGGCTATGGCGCGACCTCCGACGCCCACCACCTGACCGCGCCCGATCCGACCGGTAAGTCGGCCGCACTCGCGGTGTCGCGCGCGCTCACCGATGCCGGCCTGACCCCGGCGGCTCTCGACTACGTCAACGCTCACGGGACCTCGACGCCCCTGAACGACCGCTCCGAGACGCAGGCGTTGAAGCTCGCGCTCGGTGAGGATGCGGGGCGCATTCCCATCTCCTCCACGAAATCAGCGATCGGACACCTGCTGGGTGCGGCCGGAGCCGTCGAGGCGATCTCGACGGTACTCGCGCTCGGTGAGCGCGTCGCACCCGCCACGCTCGGGTACGAGCAGCCGGAAGAGGGTCTGGACCTCGACTACGTGCCTGACGGCCCGCGCCCGCTTGCAGCGCGGCGCGATGGCCACCGCCCCCGGCCGGCGGTGGCGATCTCCAACTCGTTCGGCTTCGGCGGTCACAACGCGGTCCTGTGCCTGGCGGGAGCGGCATGAGCCTGGCCCTCGCCGTCCGGGCAGACACCCAGCTGTCGCCGCTCGAGCGGCTGGAGATGCTGTGCGATCACGAATCGCTGCACGTCATCCGCTCCGATGTGCATTCGCGCGTGATGGCCGAGCGGGCGCGGGCCGGCGACGGCGTTGTCGGCGGCAGCGGCCTGGTCGATGGCCGCCCGGTGTTCTGCTACGCGCAGGACTCCAGCTACGCCGGGGGCTCGCTGGGCGAGGCTCACGCGGACACGATCGTGCGGGTCCTCGAACTCGCGGGCCGCGCGCGGGCGCCGGTGATCGGGTTCGTCTCCTCGGGTGGCGCCCGCATGCAGGAGGGCGTCGCCGCTCTGGGTGGCTACGGACGCATCTTCCGCCACAGCGTCGCGCTGTCGGGGCGGGTACCGCAGATTTCGATCATCACCGGTCTGTCGGCGGGAGGCGGCGCCTACTCGCCCGCGCTCACCGATTGGGTGGTGATGACCGAGGAATCGAGCATGTTCCTCACCGGCCCAGGCATCGTGCGTGAGGCGCTGGGCGAGGAGGTCAGCAATGACGAGCTCGGCGGAACGCGCGTCCATCAGCGCAACGGTGTCTGCCACTTCGTCGCGCCCACCGACGTCGACGCAGCGCAGCTGGCGCGCGAGCTGCTCGGCTATCTGCCCTCTCATCGTGACGCGCCGCTCGGCGTGGGCCCGGCGCGGCCCAGCCTCGGCCGAGATCCGGGCACGTGCGTCCCGGCCCAGGCGCGGCGCGTGTACGACGTGCGTGACGTCATCCGCTGCCTCGCCGACGAGGGCGAGCTGCTCGAGGTCGCCGCCGGCTGGGCCCGCAATCTCGTCACGGGCCTCGCGCGGGTCGAGGGTCGGGTGGTCGGCGTGATCGCCAACCAGCCGCGTCACCTCGGCGGGGTACTGGACGCCGCGAGCTCACAGAAGGGCGCACGCTTCGTTCACAAGTGCAACGCGTTCGGCATTCCGCTGCTCGTCCTGGTCGATACGCCGGGCTTCATGCCCGGCACGCGCCAGGAATCGGCCGGGGTGATCCGGTTCGGGGCCGGGCTGGTGCAGGCCTTCGCCGAAGCCACGGTGCCGCGCGTGACCGTCATCCTCCGCAAGGCGTTCGGCGGAGCGTTCATCACGATGAACTCCAAGGATCTCGGCGCAGACTACGTGTTCGCGTGGCCACAGGCCGAGATCGGTGTGATGGGCGCCAAGCCGGCGGTGGGGATCATTCACCGCCGCGAGCTGAGCGACGCACCTGACCCCGACGCCACCCGCACGCGCCTGGCCAGCGAGTACGCCCACACCCAGTTGCGACCCGAGGTTGCCGCGCGCTCCGGCTACATCGATGAGCTGATCGCCCCGAGTGAGACTCGCGCTCGGGTCGCGTGGGCGCTGCGGTCGCTGCAGGACGCAGCATGAGATCTCCGGACGAGGCAGTTTTGCTCACGGGAGCGACCGGCTTCGTGGGGATGGAGCTGCTGGCCCGCTACCTGGAGCGCAGTGATCGGCCGATCGTCGCGCTCGTGCGGGCCACCAGCGACGCCGCCGCCCGGGGACGAGTCGACGCCGTGCTGGCCAACCTCTTCGGCGCCCGTGGCCGGCGTTATGACAAACGCGTTGAGGTGGTCGCCGCCGATCTCCTCGCCCCGGGGCTTGGGCTCGGGCAGGCGCGCTCCGAGGCGCTCGCGCGCCGGGTCAGCACGATCGTTCACTGCGCGGCGTCGGTCTCGTTCACGCTCCCGCTGCCCGAGGCCCGCCAGATCAACCTCGAGGGCACCCGGCGGATGCTCGACTTTGCCGAACTGGCCTCCGCGCGGGGCGGGCTCCAGCGCTATGGGCACGTCTCCACCGCCTACGTCGCCGGCACCCACGACGGCGCGTTCGCCGAGTGCGATCTTGAGGTCGGACAGCGGTTTCGCAATTCCTACGAGCAGTCGAAGTTCGAAGCCGAACAGCTCGTCCGCGCACGGTCGGAATTGCCGTTCACGATCTTGCGCCCCAGCATCGTCGTCGGCGACCGGCGCAGTGGCTGGACGGCGGCCTTCAATGTCCTCTACTGGCCCCTGCGCGCGTTCTCCCGCGGCCTCTTCACCGCCGTACCCGGCATCCCCTCGGCACCGGTCGATGTGGTCTCGATCGACTATGTCGCCGACGCGATTCATGCGCTGTGCGAGGGCGGCGCCGGCGTCCGCCAGACCTACAACCTGACCGCGGGCACGAATGCCAGCACGATCGGCGAGATCGCCGGCCTGGCCAGCCGCTACTTCCGGCGCCCGCTGCCCAAGGTCCTCTCCCCCACCGAGTTCGCCGCCCTCGATTCCGAGGTCAGCCCGCGGCAGCGCTCGGCGCTCGAGGGCAGCAGCGCGTACTTCCCCTACTTTGCCATCGGGACGGTGTTCGACGACGCTCGGGCACGCGCGCAGCTTGACCCCGCGGGGATCCGCGTTTCACCGCTTGGCGACTATCTCGAGCGTCTTCTGGACTTCGCGACGCGCAGCCGCTGGGGTAAGCGGCCGATCGCCCGGGCGGAAGCGCTGCTGACCTGAGCACTACGATCCCAGTGCGACATGCGCCTGTCCAAGCCGCGAGGACCGCTGGCAGGTCTGGGTGACGCCCGACCGGGCGCCTCGCCGGGACGGCGCGGGAACAGGCAGTGGTAGCGACACGGCGAACACGGCCGTGAGCTCGCGCGGTGTCACCGGGGAGAACCCCGGCGTGAACTTCGAGGCGCTCGAGTTGGTCGTGGAGGTGCTGTCGCAGGCCGAGACGGTGTCGACCGGTGACGAGTTCTACGGTCGGCTGTGCGAAGCGGTCTGCCGACTGGCGCGAATGCGCCGAGCGGTGATCTTCCGCTACGACGCCGCGCGCCGGCGGGTGCGGGCCGCCGGCACCCACGGCCTCGACCTCGGCCAGTTCGCCGGCGCACACGTGACGGTCGAATCAGCGCCGATCGCGGCGCGGGCATTGCGCGAGGACAGCGTGATCGAGGTCGCCGGCGACCTCAGCGGCCAAGTCCCCCACGAATTCGCGGCGCTCGTGGCCGATCCCGTGCGGCTCGTCTGCGCACCGATGGTGGCCGCCGGGCGTGCGATCGGCGTGATCCTCGCCGATCGGCTGGTCACGGCACCGCCGCTGGACGACTCCGAGCGCTACCTGTTGTGGACCTTGGGCAAGGCCGCCGCCCTGGCGTCGGTCGCGCGGATCGTCGCCACTCAGGCCGAGCGTGCGTCCCAGCTCGAACAGCGCATCAATCTCGCCCGGGACATCCACGAGGGGGTCATCCAGCGCTTATTTGGCGTGTCCATGGCTCTAGATGGCGAAGGTGACCTGCCCGCAGAAGCGCGCACCCGCTGTGCGAGCGAGACACAGGCCGCGTTGGGCGAGTTGCGCAGCGCTCTGCAGCGACCGCTCGGGCGCACGCCACGGGCCACCGGTACGACCTTCGTGGCCGAGGTCGAGCGACTGGCCCGTGTGCATCCGGATCTCGGCGTGATGCTCGAGACCGGCCACGAGGGGGACGTGCCCACCCCGCTCGAGCCGCTCGCGCAATCGGTGCTCGTGGAGGCCGTACGCAACGCGCACAAGCACTCGACTCCGACCCGGGTCAGCGTCCGCGTCGCTCGGGTCGATGGCACGTTCGTCCTCGAGATCGCCAACGACGGCGTTAAGGGAAGGCGTCGGCCCGCAGGAATGGGACTGCGGCTCGCGGCGCTTGAAGCCTTGCAGAGCGGCGGCGTGATCGAGTTCGGCGAACGTGACCGGGACACGTGGCAGGTCCGCCTGGTCGTGCCGATCGATGGTTGACGAGACGCGCAGCCCCGAGCGCCTGAGCGTCCTCGTCGTCGATGATCACGAGGTAGTGCACTGGGGCTTTCGCCTCATGCTCACCCAGCAGCCATGGGTGGAGCGCTGTCTGAGCGCGAAGACCGGACGCGAGGCGCTGGCCCTCGCGGCCCGCTACCGTCCCCACGTGGCGCTCATCGATCTCTTCATCGGGGAGGAGTCAGGCGCGGAGATCTGCGAGCGCCTCCGTGCCGCTCAGCCCCAGACCCGGGTGCTGCTCCTCTCCGGCGCCGGCGACATCTCCCCCACGGCCGCGCAGGCCGCCGGGGCGTCGGGGTTCGCGCACAAGGACTGGCCCGCCCGCCGAATCGCCGCCGCCGTTCACGCCACCGGACTCGGCAAGACGACGTTCGAACCGCTGGCACGGCAGGGAGCGCTCGGCCTGTCCGACCGCGAACGCGAGGTGCTTGACCTGATCGCCTCCGGCGCCACGAATCCCGAGATCGCCCAGACCCTCCACCTCTCGACCCACACCGTCAAGGGGCACACGAGTGCGGTCTATCGCAAGCTCGGCGTGCGCAACCGCACCGAGGCGGTGCAGCGCGCCCAGCGACTCGGACTGGCCGGATGAGGATTTGCCCGCGGCCAGACGGGGCGGCGCCCCGCTACTTCGCCCACAACGCAGCGCACACAGCGCAGGTCCGAGACGACTCCTTTCTGGCTTGGGCCAGCGCCGGGTCGCACCTTTCGTTTGGCCTGGATTGACTTTGAGCTCCTCGCCGGGCACGGATGGTCCCTTGGCCCCATCCCGCAGCCACGCGCATAGCCCGGCATCCGGTTTGGCCGTTGCCACTCATGCGTGTGCACCACTTCACGGGACTTGACTGGGCGTGGCCGCTGTTGCCTCGGCGCCCCTACTGATATAGCGTCGCGGTCGCGGGCGCATACGCGTTTGTGCATCCTCTCCAGCGAAAGGGGCCCCAGTGGCTCGCCTCAGCGCCCGTCTGACCTACGCCAACGTCGTCGCATCGCTGGCGCTGTTCGTCGCTCTTGGGGGAGGCGCCTACGCGGCGATCACCCCGCCGAAGAACAGCGTTGGCTCCAAGCAGATCAAAGACGGCTCGGTGAGGACCGCCGACCTCGCCAACAACGCTGTGACAGCCGCCAAGGTCAAGAACGGGTCGCTGCTGTCAGCCGACTTCAAGGCCGGCCAGCTGCCGGCTGGCGCTCAGGGACGCGCTGGCGTCCAGGGTCCGGTCGGACCTCAGGGCCCCACGGGCGCGACGGGGCCGGCGACCGGGGCCGCTGGAGGCGACCTCACGGGCTCCTACCCGAACCCGAGGATCGCGGGCGGCTCGGTCGGCGCGGGCAAGCTGGCCACGCTGCCGATGGCCAGGATCGTGCTCGATTCGCAGACCGTCACCGGCGCACCACTCACCGGCACGGAGGTGGCCGACACCGCCGGGATGCACAGCGACACCACCAACCCGAGCCGGATCACGGCGCCGGTGGGGGGCACCTACATCATCACCGCTGGCGCCAGATGGAACAACTCCTTAGAGGACCACCTCCTGAACATCGTCAAAAACGGAGCGCAGCATCTCGCTTCCTCCGCCGAGGCCGGCACCAACACGTACCTCGCGCAGAACACCGTCGCGACGGTCGTCCGGCTCGCGGCGGGCGACTACGTGGAACTTTTCGCTACAGCCGCTGGGGGGACCGGCCGCCAAATCAGCCCATTCGAGGAGCAATCGAACTTCTCCGCGGCGTTCATCGGACCCTAAGCGCCAGCCACCCCGGCCCAGGAAGGGAGCGAAACGCACCTCTTACCTCCCCCTTCGGCCAGCTGGGTGGACCCGTCAGCCCCGCCACGAGCCCCCAGGCCGGTAGACCGGCCGGTGGAAGCGCCCGGTAACGGGACCCTGAACGCACGGCCTTGGAGGCCGTCGAGCACAGTGGCCTGACTGAGGCTCCAGCCTTGTCTCGTTCGGATCACGAACATCACGGGCCCACAGGAGACGCGCATCGCGCGGGAGGCGCGACTGTCGCTTCCGCGATCGGGGGGCCGCAGATCGCGCGACCGGATTAGCGACGTACCGATCGCCAAGGCGGCCGTCACCGGCGCGCTCGCTTCGTGATCTTCGCCAAGCAAAACCTCGCCTGAGCGGGGCTTTCCTCCAATCGGGGAGACAGGATTTGAACCTGCGACCGCCCGGCCCCCAGCCGGGTGCGCTACCAGACTGCGCCACTCCCCGTGGTCCGCCGATGATAACCGGCCTGCCGTTCGGGCCGGAGCCACCCGGAGCGATGCGCCGGCGGCAGATGACCTGGTGCCAAGAAGCGGGCGACGGGGGTCGAACCCGTTCCTAGAGCTTGGAAGGCTCCCATGCAACCGTTAACACCTCGCCCGCGGGTGGTGGGGCATGCTACCGCGCCGCTTTGACTCATCGGACGATGGGGCGGTCCTCGGTGGGTACCTCGCCGTCGCGCGTGAGCTCCTCCGGTGGCCACCGGCCGGTCCAATTGTCAAGGGCCCCATCGAGCGTGACCACTGAGCCCGACAGCGCCTGTCCCATGGAGGTGGCGAGCAGGGCGACGAGCCATCCGTACTCCTGCATGTCCCCCAGCCGCTGCAGCGGGACGCTCTCGGCGGCCTTGCGCCACAGCTCGACCGGGTACTTGCGCAGCGACTCGGTGGCCAGTCGTCCGAGGGCGACGGCCACCACGGCCACGCCATCGGCTGACCAGCGCTCTGCGTGCTCTCGGGTCATCGCCTCGACCGCAGCCCGCGCCGTCCCCGAGTGCGCCATGGCCGGGAAGCCATGATGCGGGGACACAGTCACGTTGATGATCGTGCCGCCCCCGCCCGGGCCCATGGCCAGCTCGTGCGCTGCCTCGGACATGGCCAGGGTGCCGCCGATGTTGAGCCGCTGGACGGCCTTCCAGCCCTTGGCGCTGATGGCCTCGGCGGGCACGAAGTACTGACCGCCGGCGTTGTTGAGCAGCACGTCGAGACGAGCATGACGCTCGAGCGCGGCGGCGACGATCGCCCGGGCCCCCTCCGCCCTTCGGATGTCGCCCGCCACCCAGCTGCAGCCGGCGCCGAGCTCATCGGCTGCGGCCGCCAGCACTTCCTGTCGCCGTCCCGCGATCAACACCGATGCGCCGCAGCGCAGCAGCTCAGCTGCGGCCGCCTTGCCCAGGTTGGTGCCTCCACCGGTGATCAGCGCCACGCGGCCGGCGAGCACCCCGGGCGCGAAGATCTCCGACCCGGCCAGCGCTACTCCCCCAGGACCTTGATGATCAGGCGCTTCGGCCGCCCGCCGTCGAACTCGCAATAGAACACCTGCTGCCACGGACCGAGGTCAAGGTGTCCGTTGGTGACGGGAACGATCACCTGGTGATGGACGAGCAGGTTCTTCAGATGGGCATCCCCGTTGTCCTCGCCGCCGCGGTGATGCCGGTAGTCCCCCGGGTTGGGCAGCAGCGCGCGGGCCACGTCGTTGGCGGGCTCGGTCCAGCTCGGCGGGGCGACCTTGTCCAGCCACTCCAGCGTGTCGGTCTGGAGACCCGGCTCGTCATCGTTGATCCACACGCCCGCGGTGATGTGCATGGCGCAGACCAGCGCCATGCCCTCGGCGATTCCAGCGTCGCGCACGGCGTCCGCGACGTCCTCGGTGATGCGGATGAACTCGCGGCGGCGCTCGGTGTCAAACGTCCGGTAGACGGTGTGCGAGACCATTGAACAGGGGAGCCGGGATTCGAACCCGGATTCACGGTTTTGGAGACCGCGCGCATCGCCATTAACTCACTCCCCTGAGGGGCTAAGGATGCTACCGGGCGAGCGCGCAAGAGACGGTGAAAGCGCCCCCGACCGCCAGATCAGGCGGGCGGCATTCCCGTCCAGCACCATCATGCGGGCGGAGGGACTCGAACCCCCAAGGGCTTGCGCCCACCGGCACCTAAAGCCGGCGCGTAGACCAGTTCCGCCACGCCCGCGGTGGCGCCGGAACGGCGCGGGCCGATTGTAGGCGCCCGGGACCGGAGCGACCGACGCGAGCGGGCGCCCGCCATCGACGCGCCAACGCCCTGGAAACTGCTGCATGGCGCTCGTCCAGAAGGTATCGTCCGCGTTCGTGGCCCAAGTACGTAACGTCCGGCCCGGCTACGTGGTCGTCCACCCCAATCGCCAGAAGGCGATCTGCAAGCTGACGCGGCTGGTGGTCGTCTTGCTGCTGGTCGCTTCGGTGGTGCTCATGCTGATGCTGACCATCGGCGGCTGGAACAAGCTCCAGGGGCTCAAGCCGATCAACTTCGTCTGGTGTCTGGTCTATGTGCTGCTGGCCGGGGCGATCCTGTTCAAGTGGGCTCGCGGCCTGCTGCCGATTGCCGCGCTGTTCGCCATCCTGCTGATGATCATCGCCATCGTCGCCTCCACGGGTCTCGCCGGGACCAGCTGGTTTGATCGCGACCATTCCGGCTTCGCCTCGCCCGATTCGCTGTTTGGCGGCACCGGACTGAGTCCGAACGTCCTGGGCTCGATCACCGTGCTGCTCATCCCGGTCGAGATCGCACTGATCGTGTTCGCGATGATCGGCTTCGCCCAGGGCTGGAACGTCGAGCAGGAAGTACCGGAAGACGAGGCGCGTAAGCGTGGCCTCAAGACGATCGCCGGCGGCCCCGAGGCCGCCACCGCGTAAGCGCGGCTGTCGAACTCGCTGCTCGTCTCGCCCACAGCGGAAAGGGCCCGGGAGGCTTTGCGGGAGCAGCCTAGTCCTAACCGCGACCTCCCGGGCATGCGGGAATTCGTTTCCCTGCACGCTCATATACGCAGCGATCCCTCGAAGGTCAGGTTCTATCCCCGGCCAGGAGACCGCCCCGGCGAGGGGTGGGTCCCGGCCCGCTCGCCTCACCGCCAGATCATGAACTTCTTGTTATTTGTCACGCCGTTGACAGAAATCAGGAATTAGGCTGGCGGCGCCACGGTATGGATAGAGCCGCCAGCCGTGAGTGCACGGTGGGGTCGGGGGCCTCTCGCCCCCACTGACGCCCTCGACCCCGCCTGCTGCCCCAAGGGCGTGTAGGCAGGTCGTGGAGACGGACCCAGAGGCCGCACCACGCGCAGCAGATAAAAAGGAGTACGGCGGGTGGGATTCGAACCCACACGTCCCGAAGGACAATGCCTTTTGAGGGCATCGTGTCTACCGTTCCACCACCGCCGCGGGCGCGCCAAGTCTAGTGGTGTGCGCCGCTGGGACTACCCGAGGACAAGGGCGAGGAGCGCCTCGGTCAGGGCGGCTGGGGCGACGAGAATGCCTTCGGGATCCTCGCCGGACTCGGGCAGCACGTGGACGCTGAGCCCGGCGCGGGCGGCGATGAGCTGGCCGGCCGCGCGGTCCCAGAGCTTGAGGCCGCGCTCGTAATAAGCGTCATAGCGGCCGCAGGCGCACCAGCCGAGGTCCAGCGCTGCCGCGCCGGCGCGGCGGATATCCCGCACGCGGGGCAGCACCCGAGCCAGGACCGCCGCCTGGCGCGCTCGGACCTCGGCGCTGTAGCCGAAGCCCGTCGAGAGGAGCGCGGTACTGAGATCGTCACGGCGCGAGCCCGCGATCGGTGCACCGTTGCGCTCGGCCGGCCCATTGCGCGTGGCCGAGAACGACTCCCCGTGGATCGGATCCAGGACGACGCCGACCAGACTCCCCTCCCGGTCCTCGCAGGCCACACTGACCGCGAACTGGGGCACACCGAAGAGGAAGTTGGTGGTCCCGTCGAGCGGGTCGATCACCCAGCGCAGCTCCCCCTCACCGGTGGCGCCACCCTCCTCGCCGAGGATGGCATCGTGCGGGCGCCGCTCGCCCAAGACGCGGCGGATGGCCCGCTCAGCTTCGACGTCGGCCTCGGAGACGAGATCGGTGGGCGAGCTCTTGGACTGCACGCCCCGGCCGCCGTCGCCGAAGCGCGCCTCCAATTCCCGCGCGGCGGCCCGCGCGGCATCGCGAGCGACCGCGAGGAGCTCCGCTTCCAGTGACGATCCGCTCACCGCTCGTTTTATAAACGATCGCTCCGGAGCGGCGCGAGACCGGACCGCCCAAGCCGCCGCCGGTGCGACGCCAGCACAACCCAGGCACAATCGCGCCTCTGCTCCCCAACCATCCTTCGCCTGGGATCATGGCGCCCCGATGGGCGTAGCCGACACGATTGACGGCCTGAGCCGGTTTCCCGCTCGCGGGGCGGGGACCAACGCGGAGCGCCGTGCAGCGGTGTGGCTGGCCGGACAGTTGCGCAGCGCGCGCCGCGAGGCGACCGTCGAGACGTTCTGGTCGCGGCCGAACTGGGCCGTGGCCAATGCCTGGCATGCCGCGCTGGCCGCAGCGGGCAGCCTGCTCACCGTCGCCTCCCCAAAGGCGGGGGGCGGGGTGATCATCGCCGCCCTGATCGCGATCGTGGTCGACGCACTGATCGGCGTGTCCCCGGGGCGTCGGCTGACCCGCGAGCACGCCAGCCAGAACGTGGTCAGCCCGGCCCCACCGAACGCGCCACCGGTCCGGCTGATTCTCACCGCCAACTACGACGCGGGGCGGATGGGCCTCGTCCATCAACCGTTTGTGCGCCGGCCGACCGCGCGCCTGCGCCAGCTCCTGGGTCCGCTGGCCCTGGGCTGGCAGGCGAGCCTGGGCAGCGCATGTCTGTGGGTGCTGGCCATCGCGGCGCTGCGCGACGGCGGCGCCAAGGGCTCAACGGTCGCGGTGCTCCAGCTGATCCCCACCGCGGGCCTGGTGCTGGGCGCCGCACTTCTGCTCGACCTGGGCAGCTCGAGCTTCGGTCCCGCCGCGGGCGACAACGCCACGGGTAGCGCCCTCGCCGTCGCCCTGACCCGAGCCCTCGACGTGACGCCGCCCCGCCGCCTCGGGGTGGAAGTCGTCCTTCAGGGGGCCAGCGACGGCTCGATGCTCGGCCTCCGCCGCCACCTGCGGGCGCGCCGGCACGAGCTCGATGCCGGCCGCGTCATTGTGCTGGGTCTGGCCGCCTGCGGCGGCGGCCGACCCGCGTGGTGGACGAGCGACGGACCGCTTTTGCCCGCGCGCCTGCACCCCCGGCTGGCTCAGCTGGTGGCGACGGTGATCCGGAGCGGTCCGCCCACCTCCGATGCCATGGGCACGGACTTGACCAGGCCAGGCGCGGACGGCGGGCACCGCGCTCGCGCGGGCGCGGCGCACCGGGGCCGCGGGACGTCCCCGGCCTACCCGGCTCGGCTCCGCGGGCTGCCGGCCCTCACCATCGGCGCCCTGGACACGACCGGCCTTCCCCCCCGATCCCACCTGCCGACCGACACCCCGGCTCAGGTCGACACGACGACCGCTGACCGGCTGCTCGAGCTCGCCCTGACCCTCATCGATGCGATCGACGCCGCGGTCCCGGCCGCGGCACCGATGCCGGCTCCCAGCACCGAGCCCGGGCGCTCAGCCGCCAGCGCGTAGCTCCGGACCGAACGCCGGCGGCCTAGACTCCGCCTCTGTGACCCGCCCTGTCTGCATCGTCGGGGGAACCGGGGCGCTCGGCTTTGGACTTGCGGTCAGGCTGGGCCGTGCCGGCATCCCGATCGTCATCGGATCACGCGACGCCGAGCGCGCCCACGAAGCCGTCAAGCGGGCCCGGGAGCGCGTCCCGGAGGCGACGTTCAGCGGGACCGAGAACAGCAACGCCGTCGCCGAGGCCGGGCTCGTCGTTCTCAGCGTCCCGTTCCGTTCCCAATCGGAGACGCTCACCAACCTCAAGCCGGTCCTGAGCGCGGAGCAGCACCTGGTTATCGACGCCACGGTGCCGCTGGCCGCGGCGGTCTCCGGCAAGGCCACCCGGACGCTCGGCGTCTGGCAGGGCTCAGCGGCGCAGCAGACCCAGGAGATGGTGCCCGACGGCGTGCGGGTCGTGTCGGCCTTTCACACCGTGAGCGCCGCGCTGCTGACCGACCTCGACCACGAGCTCGACGAAGACGTTCTCGTCTGCGGAGACAAGCGCGCCGACAAGGCCCGGGTGGCTGAGCTGATCGACCGTATCCCCGGTCTGCGCGCGGTCGACTCCGGGCCGCTGGAGATGGCCCGCATCGTCGAGCAGTTCACGCCGCTGCTGATCTCGATCAACATGCGCCACAAGGTGCGCGCGGGGATCAAGATCACCGGCCTCGATGGGTGACGCGGTGAGCGGCGGTCCCGTCGTGATCCTGGCCGGTGGCACCGGCGGGGCCAAGCTGGCCCGGGGCATGCTCGACGTCGTCGGCGGCGACGAGCTCGTGGTGATCGCCAACACAGGAGATGACATCGAGATCTACGGCTCCTACGTGTCCCCCGACCCGGACCTGGTCACGTTCTGGCTCGCCGACCGGATCGACGAACGTGGCTGGGGCCTGAACGGCGACACCTTCCAGGTCATGGACGGTCTCCGCGAGCTGGGCCTCGATGTGTGGTTCAACCTCGGCGACCGAGACCTGGCCATCTGCCTGGAGCGGGCGCGTCGCCTGCAGCGGGGCGAGCGCCCGACCGAGGCCCAGCAGGCGGTCACCGCCGCTCTCGGTGTCACCGCCCGTGTGCTGCCCATGGCCGATCAGCCCGTGCGCACCCGGGTTCTCGCCGACGGCACCTGGGCATCGCTGCAGGAGTTCTTGATCCGCCGGCGCGGCCAGGGCGACGTCCAGGACGTGGATTTCCGCGGCCGGGGCGATGCCCGCCCCAGTCCCGAGGTCCTGGAGGCCATCGCGACGGCGCGCGCGATCGTCATCGGCCCGTCGAATCCGGTCATCTCCATCGGCCCGATCCTGTCCGTGCCCGGCCTGAGAGACGCGATCACGGCCAGCCGCGCCCGCACCGTGGCCGTCAGCCCGATCGTGCGCGGTGCCGTCGTCAAGGGACCGACCGAGGCGTTCATGCGCTGGCAGGGTCAGTCGCTCGATGCCGCGGGGATCGCCGCCGTGTACGCGCCGTTGCTCGACGGGATGGTCGCCGACGAGTCGAGCTCATCGCTGCCCAGTCTGGAGATCGACACGCTGATGGACAGCGCGGACAGCCGCCGTCAGCTGGCTGAGAACACGCTGAGCTTCGCGCTCGGACTGTCCTGAGTAGCGTCAGCACACACATGCCCGAGACCCTGGCCATCCTGCCCATCAAGAGCTTCGACGCCGCCAAGCAGCGGCTGCGCTCGTCCCTGAACCCGGTGACCCGCCAGGTGCTGGTGCAGGCCATGTTCACCGACGTGCTGCGCGCGCTCGGCCACTGCCAGACGATCGAGGGCGTGATCGTCGTGACCGGCGATAACGGCGCCCAGCGGATCGCGGAGGGGTACGGCGCTCACGTGGTCACCGATCAACAGCAGGGACACAACCATGCGGCCGGGCTGGGCATCGACCGAGCCGTCGAAATGGCCGCCCGGGCGGTCCTGCTCGTTCCCGGCGACTGCCCGCTGTTCGACCCCGCCGAGATCGATGCCCTGGTCACGCGACGCCGGCCAGACCGCTCCGTGCTGATCGTTCCCGATCGCCACGGGAGCGGCACCAACGCACTTCTCATCACCCCTCCCGACGCTTTTACCCCCGGGTTCGGCCCCGGCAGCCGGGAGCGCCACGAGCAGCGCGCCGCCGCCGCCGGGCTGAGCAGCGAGACCGTCACCGTGCCCTCCCTGGCGCTCGACGTCGATACCCCTGAGGATCTACAACAGGTGGAGAGCACGTTGACGGTTCGCCACGGCGGCGCCGCCCACACACGGGGGATGCTGGCCCAGTTGGCCCGTACCGGAGTGCGGTGATGCTCGCCGCCCGGGCTCTGGAGGGCCTGCCCGAGATCGTCACCGGGGATGACCTGGCCGCGATCCTGGCCCAGGCCATGCCCGACGGTTCCCCCGCGGCGACCGAGGTGCTGGTCATCGCCCACAAGGTCGTGTCCAAGGCCGAGGGCCGCACCCGTCGCCTGTCCGCGGTGACCCCGACCCCCCGGGCCGAGGGTCTGGCCACCCTGCTCGGCAAGGATCCGCGCCACGTTCAGGTCGTCCTCGATGAGACCCGGGAGGTGCGCCGGGCGGCTCACGGGGTCCTGATCGCCGTCACCCACCACGGCTTCGTATGCGCCAATGCCGGCGTCGACGCCTCCAACGCACCGGATGACGACACCGTGATCCTCCTCCCCACCGATCCTGATCGCTCGGCCCGCCATATTCGCGACCGCCTCCGGGCGCTCACCGGCCGGGCACCGGCTGTGCTGATCACCGACTCCTTCGGTCGCGCCTGGCGTCACGGGCAGTGTGACGTGGCCATCGGGGCGGCCGGACTGCGACCCCTGGAGGACTGGCGCGGACGGACCGACGCCTACGGCCGGGTGCTCAAGGCCACCTGGATCGCGGTCGCCGATCAGCTGGCCGGCGCCGCTGATCTGGCCCGCGCCAAGGACGCCCGGCAGCCGGCCATCCTGATCACCGGCGCCGACCGGCACGTGATGGACAAGGACGGCCCCGGCGCGGGCGCACTGCTGCGCGATCCCGCGCACGACCTGTTCCGCTGAACCTCCGCCGCCGAACCCTCCGCGGGGGGGTCAGCTCACCGGCGGCGCACCGACGGCGTGAAAGCCTCCGTCGACGTGAACGATTTCTCCCGAGATCGCGCGCGCGTAATCGGACAGCAGCCAGCAGATTGCGCTGGCCACGGGCGCGGGGTCGTCGACATCCCAGCCCAGCGGGGCCTGCGCGCGCCATAGCTCGGCCAGCGCTTCAAAGCCGGGGATGCCGCGTGCGGCGACGGTGCCCAGCGGCCCGGCCGAGATCAGGTTGACCCGGATGCCCTGCGGCCCGAGATCGCGGGCCAGGTAGCGCGACACCGACTCGAGCGCCGCCTTGGCCACGCCCATCCAGTCGTAGATGGGCCATGCCTTGGTGGCGTCGAAGTCCAGGCCGACGACGCTGCCGCCGCCGTCCATGAGCGGCGCCACGGCGCCCGCCAGCGCCTTGAGCGAGAACGCGCTGGTCTGAAAGGCGGCCATCGCGCTCTCGGCCGGGGCGGTCATGAATTTCCCGCCCAGCGCGTCCTGGGGCGCGAAGGCGATCGCGTGCAGCACCCCGTCGACGCGACCCCAGCGCTCTTCCAGCGTGGCGCTGAGCGCCGCGAGGTCCTCGGGCAGGTTGACATCGAGCTCGAGCACGTCGACGGGCGTGGGCAGCCGCTGAGCGGCCCGCTCAGTCATCCGCCGCACGCGCCCAAACGAGGTCAGGAGCACCTCCGCCCCCTCGCGCTGGGCCTGCTCGGCGGCGTGGAAGGCGATCGAGTCCTTGGTGATGACGCCGGTGATGAGCAGGCGCTTGCCGCTGAGGATCACGCCCGGTCGCCCCGGCCGGCGGCGAACGCATCCAGCGCCACGGCCAGCCGATCCCGGGTCTGAACCGGCGAGATGATCTCGTCCACGAAACCCTCGGCGGCAGCGCTCTGGGCCCGGAGATGCTCGCGCGCGTAGGCGTCGGCCAGACGCTCGCGCTCGGCCTCCGGGTCACCGGCCACCCGCAGCTCACGGCGGTTGACGATGCCCACCGCCGCCTTTGCGGCCATGATCCCCAGCTCGGCCTCGGGCCAGGCCAGCACGAGGTCAGCGCCGAGGTCGCGCGAGTTCATGGTGATGTAGGCGCCGCCGTAGGACTTGCGCAGCACGACGGTCAGCTTGGGCACCGTGGCCGACGCGAAGGCCCGCACGAGCTGGGCGCCGCGACGGATGACGCCGGCCTGTTCCTGACGGGTGCCGGGCATGAACCCGGGTGTATCGACGACGGCGAGCAGCGGCACGCCGAACGAGTTGCAGAAGTCGACGAAGCGCGCCGCCTTTTCTGAGCCCTCGGCGTCGAGCACGCCGCCGAGGTAGCGCGGCTGGTTGGCGACGACACCGATGGAACGTCCCTCGATGCGGGCCAGCGCGGTGACGACGTTGCGCGCCCAACGAGGGTGCAGCTCCTGGAGGCTGTCGGCGTCGATGATCCCGGCCAGCGCGTCGCGCACGTCGTATGCGCTGCGCTGAGCGCTGGGCACAAATTCCCCGGGATCAGCGTGCCGCGGCGGTCGCGGGGCGACCCGGATCGGGGCGCCCCCCGTGGTGGCCGGGAGGTAGCTGAGCAGCTCGCGCACGCGGGCGGCGGCGCTGGCCTCGTCGCGCTCGACCAGGTGGCAGACGCCGTTGCGGTCATGGACGTGAGGTCCGCCCAGGCCGGCGGCGTCGATCTCCTCGCCCAGAGCCTCCCGGACGACGCCCGGCCCGGTGAGAAACATCGCCGCTTCCTCGGTCATGATGATCAGGTCGGTGAGCGCGGGGGAGTAGGCGCCCCCGCCCGCCGACGCTCCGGACACGATCGAGATCTGCGGGACCTGGCCGGTGAGGGCCACCGTCTGGCGGAAGATCCGGCCGTAGCCGGCCAGGGCCGCCGTGCCCTCCTGCATGCGTGCGCCGCCGGATTCGACGAAGGAGACGACCGGCATCCCCGCTCGCTCGGCCATGCCGAGCAAGCGCACGATCGTGTCGGCGTGGCGCTCGCCGAGGCTCCCGCCCAAAAACGCGCCGTCCTGGGCATAGCAGGCCACGGGCCGCCCGTTGACCAGGCCCGTCCCGGCGACGACACCGTCGCCGGGGATCGCCCGGTCGCCCAGCCGGGTCGAGCGGACACTGGTGCGCAGGAGCCGCAGGCTTCCCGGATCACACAGGGCTTCCAGTCGCTCCAGCGGAGCCAGTCGCTGGGCCCCGGAGGGCAGGATCGTGACACTCACGCCGCCACCGCCTCGGCCCCGCGGAAGGCCAGAGCCACGTTGTGACCCCCGAAGGCGAAGGAGTTGGAAATGGCCAGCGGCGGGTGGCCGTTGCCGGTGATCAGCGGACGCGACTCGCCGGGGACGTAGTCGAGGTCAAGCTCAGGATCGGGCTCCTCGAGGCCCAGCGTGGGCGCGATCACCCCAGTCAGGAGGGTACGAATCGTCGCCACCGCCTCGACCGCGCCGGCGGCCCCGAGGAGGTGGCCGATGGAGGACTTGGTCGAGGAGACCGGAACCCGGTGGGCCTGTTCGCCCAGAGCCAGTTTGAGGGCGGCTGTCTCCGCGGCATCGTTGAGCTGAGTGGAGGTACCGTGGGCGTTGACGTAGTCGAGTTCCTCTGGGGTTGCCCCGGCATCGCTGAGGGCCAGCGTGATCGCTCGCGCCGCCGGCCCCCCGGTGGGCTCGGGTGCGGTCAGATGGAACGCGTCAGAGGTCGAGCCGTAGCCGACGAGCTCGGCCAGGATGGTCGCCCCCCTGGCCTGCGCCGCGGCGGCCTCCTCGAGGACCAGCATCGCCGCGCCCTCCCCCATCACGAACCCGTCCCGACGAAGATCGAACGGCCGCGAGACGCCCGTGGGTGAGAGAGCCTGCAAGGCGTTGAAGCAGGCGAAGCCAAACTCGGTCAGCGTCGCCTCGGCTCCGCCGCAGACGACGGCGTCAGCATCCCCGTACTGGACCATCCGCAGCGCCGAGCCGAGCGCATGGCCGCCGCTGGCGCAGGCCGAGACGATCCCGTAGCTCTGACCGCGCAGGCCGTGCTTCATCGACACCGCTGCGGCGGCCGCGTTGGGCATGTACTGCGGAATGCCGAGCGGCGAGACCATCCGCGCCCCGCGGTCTCGCATCACATCGTGCTGGGTCTCCACAGTGTCGATCCCGCCGATGCCGGTCGCCACCACGCACCCGATGCGCATCGGGTCATAGGGCGACTCGCCCTCCCAGCCGGCTTGCGCGAGCGCCTCAGCAGAGGAGACGACTGCGAACTGGGCAAATCGGTCAAGCCGCCGGGCCTCCTTGGTCGAGAGGAAATCCTTGGGCTCGAAATCACGGCAGGCGCCGGCGCCGTCGGCAATGCCCACCACGCCCTCGGCCCAGCGCTCGTGCAGCGCGGTCGCGCCCACCCCGAGCGGGCTGACCGCGCCGACGCCGGTGACGACGACCCTCCTTCTGTCCGGCCGGAAGCTCACTATCCGGCCCGCTCGACGATCATGTCGATGGCGTCGCCGACCGTCTTGAGCTGCTTCATGTCCTCACCCTTGAGCACGACGCCGTACTCGTCCTCGACGACCTGGGCCAGTTCGACCAGAT
>JAXDGI010000107.1:0-3219 GCA_034665145.1 Solirubrobacteraceae bacterium | reverse complement strand
AAAGCAGGCGCGGGAGTCGCCGCTTCTCGCATCCGGGGGCAAGCTGGACTCTTTGGAGTCCGGGTCGATATCCGCCGATACCCTCTTTGCCCCGATCGCGGTTGCGATCCAGCGATGACTCGGGGCTTCCGGTTCTCGCCCTTTGCGACACTCTCTGGATCCATGGCTACAAGCGGTAGATTCGGTTCACATTGAGCGTGGTAGGGCTGTATGCGTCTGCGGGCCGCACCGTCGTCGGTCTGATTGTCGCCATTGTCGGTGCGCTCCTGATCCTGTTGAACAAGCCGACCGCGACTGCGTTGGTTGCGGGCCAACGTGAAGGCATCGGAACCTTGCTCGGCAGTCGCCGAAGAGCAAGTGATCGTCTGCACACGTCGCGGGCCTTCACTGTCTTCGCTCGGTTATTCGTCGCAGCAATTGGTCTGTTCTTCATAGTGGCCGGTATCGGAACCGCAGTGACCTAGGGGCATCGACACATAGCGCTAGGCCTGCAACGAACATGCCGACGCGCATCGGTGTCGGTCTGATGTGAACCGCCTTCCAGAGAGGCGGCCCGCTGCGACATTCGGCGGCTCCCCGGGCTGCGTCTTGGATTGGGAGCTTCATTCAACGTCACTTCTGCTGCGTTCACGCAGATCCGGCACTCTCGCCATCTGACTGAAGCCTTGACGAGACTTCCCCTTCGATCGACGACCGGCACTCCGCACACGAGTTGCGGTCATCCGTGGCGGGGGTCACGCGACCGGAGTCTGTTCGCTCAGCCATTCAGCAATCCTGTCCCCCGCCGCCCGGTCATCTGGGGCGCCCGCGGCGTGCTGCTCGCGTTGAACGTCGAGCACGGCTTGAAGCGCGAGTGAGTCGCGCCGTGCCGTGCGAGCGGCTGATGCGTCGGCGATCCGCAGCAGGTCGATGAGTCCGGCTGCTTCGAGGGCTCTTGCCGGCGTTTCGAACGCCACTCTGTTGCGGGCAAGATCCGCTTCGCCTCCCGTCCCCGCTGGATCCTCGTCGATGACCACACTGACTCCGCCGGACACGATGTGCCTGCCACTTCGGGTCTTCCTAGCGCCAATCTGCCGGAGGCGATGGCCGATCGCATCGACCAGCCCACATATCTCGATCATCGGTGGACCGAGGACGAGCGGCCAGCCATGGAGTGCCCCGGCGACGTCTCCGATGATGAGCCCAGGCACCCCCGCCCCGGCCAACTCGGACAACGCCGCTGCGATATCCGGAGTACCGGGAGGAGTGAGCCGCCGGACGCGCTCCAGCGGATCGAGCTCGAGCTGCATTGCGATCTGCGGCCACCAGCTGCGGTCCTCGACCAGCAGATGTGCGTCGAGCTGCAGCCCGCACGCGCGCGCGACCAGCTCGACGTCGTCAAGGCTAACGCCACGATCACCCCGTTCCCACCGTGCGATCGTGGCCTGGCGGAGGCCGAGGCGTTCGGCCAGTTGGCGCTGCGTGAGTCCCGCACGACGCCGGGCCATCATCACGTAGTCGCCGCCTCGGATACCAAAATGGTATCAGCGGTGTGTACCTAAGGGTGGACAAAAGTGTGGATTCCAAGTCCACACCTTGGGCCCCGGAAACCCCCGCCGCATAAGGCGGTCGCACTCGCGTTCGTCCCCGACTACCCGCCCCCCACGTAGCACAGAAGGGGGTGGTGCGGGTAGTCGGGGACGTGCCGTCAGCAAGAGAGGCGGCGGGGGTTTCCGGGGCCGAGAGTGCGCAGCGACGAGTGGCCGGATCGGACGGTTCGATCGAACCCAAGGAGGACGCATCTTGACGTGGTGACATCCGCTGTGTTGTGGAGATCCAGAGGCGTGTCCTGAAGAGCGGAGCGGTTCGTTGGAGGGTCCGGTGGAGGCAGGGTGACCGGTATCGGTCGCAGACCTTCGACCGGAAGGCCGACGCTGTCACATTCGCCGCCGAGATCAGGAGACGGCAGCAGCTCGGGACGTTAGTCTCAATGGACAGCGGCCGCGTCACCCTCGCCGAGTACGTGGTCGAGACCTGGGCGCCGGCGTACGGGTCCAACCTGGCGAGGAAGACGCAGCTCCATTACCAGCATCTGCTCGTCAAGCACGTGCTGCCTGAGCTCGGCCCGCTCGAGCTACGCGCCGTTACGCCCGAGACGATTGCCCGCTGGCAGGCAGACCGAGTCGCGGACGGCCACGGCCGAGTCGCGATCCGCCACGCATTCGACCTGCTCGGCTCAATCCTCCAGCGGGCCTTCGAGGGGGGACAGATCCAGACCAACCCAGCACGCGCGGTCCGCAAGGCACCGCGGCCGCGGCGCGCGGAGGTCAGACCGCTGCCGCCGGCGACCATCGAGCGAATGCGTGCTGCCAGCAGCCCGCGCGACGCGGCGCTGATCAGCGTCCTCGCGTACGCCGGTCTCAGACCGGGCGAAGCGCTGGCACTTCAGTGGCGCGACATACGCGAACAGACGATCCTGGTTGAGCGAGCCGTCTCGCTCGGCGAGGAGAAGGACACGAAGACCGCAGCGCATCGCACCGTCCGGCTTCTGCCGCCGCTCGCCGGCGACCTTCGTGAGTGGCGTCTGCGAAGCGGCCGGCCTGGAGACAAGGCACTCATCTTTCCCTCAGCGACCGGGACCGTCTGGAGCCAACCGGCGTACCAATCGTGGCGGCGCCGAGCCTTCAAGCGCTCACTCGACGGCGCCGGCGTCGAGCACGCGCGCCCATATGACCTCCGCCATTCGTATGCCTCGCTGCTTCTTCACGAGGGCCGACTGTGATTTACGTCGCCCGGCAGCTCGGCCACGACGCACGCCTCACGCTCAGCACATATGGCCACGTGATGGACGAGTTCGAGGAGGCGCCACAGCTCGATGCGCACACCGCCATCGCGAACGCTCGGGCTGCTCTGGCGAATGAGGAGCCGAAGCTCCGACGGCAGTAGACGAGCGAGGCGCGCGCTATCATTTTGCAAGCATGCCGAACCTTCTCGTCAGAGACATCCCGGAAGACATCCACGCCAGACTCCAGCACCGGGCCGAGCGCCGCGGCCAGTCGCTGCAGCAGTTCCTTGCCGGGGAGCTGCGTCGCATCGCGGAGCGACCGAGCGTCGACGAACTGCTTGACCGGATCGACCGGCGGCGGGGCGGCAAGGTTGGCCTCGCCCAGGCGGCTGAGGACCTGCACGACGAGCGCCGTTGATCGTCGTCGACGCCTCCATCCTGGCCAACGCGATCGG
>JAXDGI010000106.1:0-4136 GCA_034665145.1 Solirubrobacteraceae bacterium | reverse complement strand
AGCGGACATCTTCGCTGATCGTCTCGCAGGACACGCTCGTGCAACGCCGGGTGGAGGGCGGCGCGCTTGAGGTGCTTACCGAGGTGCTCACCTGGGAGCCGAGACCATGACCTATCGCCTCCCGCAGTCGAGCACTACACCCGCTGGTCAGTTCTCCCGGTGTCCGATCCCGGTTTCCCCGCAAAACCTGGCTGGCCGCCCGTGCCTTCCTTCCCCCTTGACGGTCAGTCTGATCCACCCGTCCACCCCCGAGATCTCCGGCTGGCTGTCGGTTGAGCGAGCGGCCCCGACGCTTCAGCTCCCGGCGGCCAGCCGGTCACCAATCAATCATGGAGAGGGGAGGTGCACCATGCCAGCCCGACGAACCCGACCCGTCTACGACCCATGGCGCGACACCGACGGCGCTCCGATTCCACAGCAGTGCCGGATCGAACAAGTCGCGGTGGACAAGGAGCGCGGAGCGCTGCCGTCCCGCCTGCACAAGCGTGGCCAGGTCCTCGGCCGTGGCACTACCCGTGTGATCGTGCAGTTTGACGACGAGCACACGGTGGTCCGCATCCGGCCCTACCTGGTGCGCGTGCTCACCACGGCGAACGGTCGCTAATACCCGCCCTCGGACACCGTCGTACGGCCTACTCGCTACCGTGGGGGTCGGGCAGGGTGCCGTGACCAGATTTGTGACCGAGCCGCAGCGCCACGCGGCGGACTGATTGGAAGTGTTGAGACGACAGCGGCGCTGAGCAGCTGGTCACTGGGGACAGCGGGCGGTATGGGTGGGACGATGCGAGACGGCTGCGTGCCCACTTATCTACCAGCGGATCGATCCAGCGTGAGCACCCTCCGATAACACGCCGACACATCGTCACGCTTGCTCAGCACGCCAAGCGGCCAGGTCGACAACATCGCCGCGCGAAGAGTGAGCGTGAGGCTCGTGCATGGTAGGGGAGCTCGGTCGCGCAGCGGCGTGGTCCCGTTGACCGCTCAGAATGGAGGCAAGTAGGTCAGTTGGCCAGAGCTCGCCGGACATCTGATGTACCGCCTGGGGTGCGGCGGTACCGAGGCATCGCTCTAACCAAGTACGCAGCAGCCGCGGCTGCTCCGGCTTCCGCTGGTCCCAGCCTGGCTCCTGCTTACGCCATGTGGTGCCGGACGCGGGGTTGCGCCGGCGGTAGAGCTGGCTGGTCAAAGTTTGGTAGCGGGCTTTGTCGATCAGTTCGTGGCGGCGAAGGTGCTTCACGAGAGCGGCAACCGAGATCCCGAAGTGCATCTTGATCGGCAGCAGCTCAGCGAGGGTGACCGGCCAAGGGAGGTGTTGCGCCACGGCAACGGCCGGGGCGAGCAGTTCAGCAGCGAAGTCGTATGCCACCTCCTCGGCGTCCGGTAAGAGCTCGCGACTGTGCAACACCAGGTGCCCTATTTCGTGCGCCACGGTGAGCCTGGTGCGCTCCCACGAGCTAACAGCTCGATGCACAATCATGGGCCGATCGTGCGCCTCACCGGTTCGCGTGGAGTAGCCGTGGTGGTCCTCATGCAGTGCGGCCCGCACGATCTCTTTGTCAGGCGCTTCATCAGTACTACGCAGCGGTCCGTCCCGGCCACTGCCAAGGTCACGCAGCACCACGAGCACACCCGCGCGTTCGGCATGGTGAGTCAAATGCCCGATCGGCTGGTCTGGTCCCAGTCCGAAACTACGCCGAACCTCGCTGGCAGCGAGCGTGAGGTCGGTACGGGAGTCGCGCACCGGCAACTTGACTGGTGGCAACCGGTGCTTGTCATCCAACCAATCCACAAGCTCTCCGATTAGCCGGGCGAATTCCGCCAGGTAGTCCTTCTCTCGCTGGGTGGTCCGAGCCGGGGCACGGAACAGCAGTTGCTCGGCGCACAGAGGCGGGGGGGGTGGCGCCGACAGGTATGCGAGCGGGAACCTTAGGACAGTGCTCAGGCGCTCGGCACCGTCAGCCTCCAGCTGGAACGAGACCGTCTTCTCCAGTCTGGACTGCGTCGCGGCCGACCAACCAGCCCAATCTGCCACGACTGTGGCCGTGAGAGCGCGGAGAACACGGGCGGAACGAAGTCGATCGCCAAAGATCACAGCGCCCATGAACACACTCGCTGGTTCCGGGCGATCTCAGGCGGGCTCGTCGCCGGGGTTGTCTCCCGGCCTGTCGAACTCCCACTCATCGAATCCGGTCCCCTTCGGCTCGTCGTCGGGCCACGGCGGGATCGTGTCAGGTAGCAGTAGAGCCGGTGGCGGGGGGAGGGGTAGCCAATCCAGCACCCTAGGTGTTCTGGTGTCGAAGCCTGCGATCTCCGACAGCCACACCTCAGCGAGCCCCTGGGTGCGTAGGTCCACGTCAAAGGTCACATACAGGGTCGCTTGCTCGACCTCGCCGAACAGATCCACCTGAGCACCCGTCGGCTGAAGCACCACGTCACTGCGCTCCTCACGTGGGTGCTTGCGCACCCGCAGGGGAATCTGGAGCCGGTCGTGCAAGATCAGGTAATCGAGCTTGTTCCCGCGGCGGCTGGGTGCGATCAACGTTGCCTCGGGATCCCCCTGGTGACGCTGGATATCCGCCCATAGCAACTGCCGAACATTGCCGGCAACCACCGATCCGAGCAGGTCTTCGGGTGCGCAGCGCCGGTCATAGAAGCCGTACGTCTGCTCGATCCCGCGGCCGATCAGACCTCGGACTACCGCCAGCGAGTGCTTGTTCCGAGCGAACACCGTCGCTAGCCCACAGTGTAGTGGTATCACGTCGTAAATATTTCACGCGACGTACCGCCATGCAAGTAGCCGCGGAAGGGGGGTTGACCGACTTGCGGGCGAGTTCTGCTGCGGCCGCCTTCTGACGCTCGTCATGCCACCAGCGCCCGCATACGCTCGACAATCTTCCAAAGCACAACCGGTGGGCTACTCTCAAGCGTGGTAGCCGCCTGTCGGTAGGCGTCGTCGGACTTCTCGCGCCAGTCGCCCAGTTCTTCCTTGGCGGCCTCGACCGCGGCGTCGAACCCGTCCCATGCGGCGCACTCGGTCTCCAGGGTATCGGCGAAGACCGCATAGCTGCCGGTCACCTGGGTGGCCGGCGCGAGCTCGATGGGGGCGCTCAGCGCTGCGAGCACCACCTCGTTCTCGTGTTGCTCCTTGTCCTGCGCGTGCTCGGCCTTGGCCCGCGGCAAGCCCTGGGCCATCCGCCGCCGGGCAAGCCCTCCGTCGGCGTCGAAGACCACGTATACGGGGACTCCGAGTTCGGTGAGGATCGCCCAAGGAATGAGCAGCTGCCGCTTGCCGGTGCCAGCGACGACCGCGACGCCCAGGGCGTCGAAGCCCCCAGAGCGGTCGGCGATGCCGTGCAGCAGTCCGGCGTCAGAGGTGCCCTCCACCACTATCACCGCCTTGGCGAACACGGCCTCGGCCACCTGCCGACGCAGGGTCATGCGTACCCGCAGAGCCACCTGGTCGGCGTCGTACGCGCCCTGGAGGCGGGCGGCCACCCGCTCAACGGTTGCCTCGGTCACTTGGGTCTGCGGCCAGTCGGTGCCGGGAAGGCGCTGGAAGCGGCGCAGGCGCCGGTAGTGAGTGGGATCGACGAAGTGCTCGGAGTGGGTGGCGTAGGCGACCTGCACGGTCGACCCGGAGCTCTCGCCCAGAGCGGCGAGTGTGGCCACGAAGTGCCGAGCCTGGAGCGGATGCTGGTAAAGCTCGGGCTCCTCGACGGCCAGGAACAGCGCTGGCGGCTTCGGCGCAAGACCGCCCGCGTCACCGTCGCTCTCGGCCTGGGGCGGGGCCGGATGCAGCGCCGGATGCAGCGCAGCCAGGCACTGTACGACAGCGATCAGGAGCGCACGCTGGAAGCCATGGCCCTGATGGCCGACGTCGGTGCACAGGTCCCCATCGGCGACTCGCACATCGACCGATAGCTGAGGTACCCGGAAGGTCGGAGGACGGGCCTCTAACAGCACTTGTCCGCCCGGGACCAGATGTCCGAGCTCCTCCGTGATCCCGGAGGCGAGGTCCTCAAGCGCTTGTCCGCCCTCGGCGACCATGATCTGGTACATGTCCCCGCTGACCTGCCGCTCAAGGGCGTCAAGGCGCGCGCGCATCTGCGACTGTTCACCGAGCGCGCGGTCGAGCA
>JAXDGI010000105.1:0-11412 GCA_034665145.1 Solirubrobacteraceae bacterium | reverse complement strand
CTTTGCCATCCACGCCGCCCAGCACTACGGGGTCAAGGTCCTGGGCGTGACCCTGTCGGAGCAGCAGGTCAAGCTCGGGCGAGAGCGGGTGCGCGCGGCCGGGCTCGAAGACCGCGTGCAGCTGCGGGTCGCCGATTACCGCGAGCTGGCCGCCGACCCGTTCGACGCCATCTCGTCGATCGGCATGGTCGAGCACGTGGGTCAGGAGCGCATCGACCTCTACATGCACACCCTCCACGATCTCCTGCGTCCGGGCGGCCGCCTGCTCAATCACGGCATCGCCAAGCTGATGGACTTCGATACCAAGGACGAGGGCGCGTTCTCGGAGCGCTTCGTCTTTCCCGATGGCGTCCCGCTGCCCCTGTCGCGGATCGAGCTGGCCATGGAGCGGACCGGGCTGGTCACCCGCCACGTCGAAGGTTTGCCTCAGGACTACGCCGAGACGCTCAAGTACTGGATCGCCAGCTTTGAGGAGCGCTACGACGAGGCCGTGCGGCTGGCCGGCATCGAGCGCGCGCGCGTGTGGAAGATCTACCTGCGCGCCGCCCGCCAGGGCTTCTTGACCGGCTGGGCCTCGGTGTACCAGGTGCTGGCCGACAAGCCGGCCTAGGAGTCCGCCAGCCACACTCCGCGGGCGGGCACGGGGGAGGACTGGACGAGCGAGGTCGTAGTCTGCCCGTACATCGCGAGCTGGTCGATCAGCTCCTCGAGATGGGTGACGTCGCGTATGTGGGCCTTGACCAAAAAGCAATCCTCGCCGGTGATGCGATGCGCCTCGACGACCTCGGGCAGCGTCGGGAGCAGTGCGGCCACCTTGTGCAACTGCCGGGGGGCGGGACGGAGGCGGACGATCGCGCTGAGCCCGTAGCCCGCGGCCGCCGGATCAACGTCGGCGTGATAGCCGCGAATCACTCCGGCTGACTCGAGCCGCTGCAGCCGCTCGGCGACCGTTGGTGCCGAGATGTGCAGGCGCCGGGCCAGCTCGGCCAGACTGATCCGAGCGTCCCGCTGCAGCTCATCGAGCAATGCACGGTTTGTGGCGTCGATCAGGCCTGGATTCGAAGGCAAACCAGAACAATTATATATAAAAAGTTGTTGTCTAGGGCGTCGATGCCCGTGATCATGAAGTATCCGTCGTCGATCGCCGCCACCCCAGCTGTACTTCGTGGTCATCGCCGCTTCCACTACCTGGGCCCGTCGTTTGCCGTGCTGCTCTTCGCCCGGGTTCCGGTGCTCGGCGTGGCCTGGCTGCGGGTGGCCAGCGCGGCGGTTATCTTCGCCGTCTGGCGGCGCCCGGTGGCCGCGCTGCGCGAGCCGCCGGTCTGGGCCTGGGGCGCCACGCTGGCGGCCATGAACTGCTGCTTCTATGAGGCCATCCAGCGGCTGCCGCTGGGTACGGTGGCGGCAATCGAGTTCGTGCCCGTGATCGCCCTGGCCGCGTTCGGGGCGAGAACGCCGCGCAATCTCGGGGCGCTGGCCTTGGCCGTGGGCGGGGTGGCACTGCTCAGTGACGTGCAGCTGGCCGGCTCACCGGTCGGCTTTGCCTTCGCCCTGGCCAACGCGGTGCTGTTCGCGCTCTACATCGTGCTCGCCCACCACGCCTCGCGCCGCGCGGGGCTCGACGGCCTGGGGGCGGCAATGCTCGTGGCCGCCGGGCTGGTCACTGCGCTGGGCGCGCCCTCGGTGCTGCACGTGGCCAGTGACCCAGTGGTCCTGCTGGCCGGCATCGGGGTGGGCATCTCCTCCTCGGTGATTCCCTATGTCACCGACCAGCTGGCCATGGCCCGGCTCCCGCGGGCCAGCTACGCGCTGATGGTGGCCCTCCTGCCCGCCACCGCGGTGCTGGTCGGGGTGGTCGTGCTCGGTCAGCTTCCGGGTGCCACCGAGCTCATGGCCATTGGCCTCGTGATCGCCGGAGTCGCGATCCATCGCGACCCCGACGAGCGAGCGGATGATCAGACTGCGGCAGGCGCCGTCGCGGTGTCCGGCGCGGGCGCCGGGGCCGGAGGCGTCGCCGGGGCGGGCTGAGACTCGGCGTAGGCATGCGCACCGGCGGCGCCGGCGGCGCCGAGGAGGAGGGCGATCAGGGCGCCCTTGTTGCCGTATGTCTTGTCGCCGTCGATGGACGGGGTGCCGGGGCCGGTCTCGGCCAGAACGAGCGCGGCGGCGATGAGAACGACGTTGTACTCATAGCCACCGTCGCTGACCCAGGGGCCGTTCTTGAGGTGGACGCGGTTGATGGCGGTCAGCATCGTCCCGATCAGCGCGGCCGCGCCCAGGGGCGTGGCCGCACCCAAAAGGACGAGGGTGCCTCCGCCGGCTTCGCCCAGGCCGGCAGCCAGCGCGTGGTGCTTGCCCGGACGCAGGTTGAGGCTGCCCTCAAAGAACTGGCCGGTGCCCTCGAGGCCGTGGCCACCGAACCACCCGAAGAGCTTCTGGGTGCCGTGGCCGATGAAGAAGCCGCCGAGGACGAGGCGCAAGAGAAATCTCCCAAAGTTCATGCTCGCCTTCCCTTCGTGGTCGTTGACTACGCAACCATAGCGCGTGACATCCGCGTTACGTGATGCCGTGGACGCGGGGCGGGGCGCTCCACGCTAGGAGTATGGTCCCGCTGTAGCGCTGGCAAACAGAGGAGAGGGAATGAGCGGCACCGTCAACGTGCGTCTGAACGTCAACGGCGTTGAGCACGAGCTCGAGGTCGAGCCACGGCTGTTGCTGGTCCACGCGCTGCGCGACCAGCTTGGGCTGACCGGCACCCACGTCGGATGCGACACCTCCAATTGTGGGGCCTGCACGGTCCACCTCAACGGAGACGCGGTCAAGTCCTGCACGATCCTCGCCGTTCAGGCCGAGGGGGAGCAGGTGACGACGATCGAGGGCATGGGCACCGAGGACAACCTGCACCCGATGCAGGAAGCGTTCTGGAACAACCACGGTCTGCAATGCGGCTACTGCACCCCCGGGATGATCATGGCCGCCTCCGCCTTGCTCACCGAGAACCCCGACCCGAGCGAGGACGAGGTCCGCCACGCGCTGGAGGGCAACCTGTGCCGGTGCACCGGCTATCACAACATCGTCAAGGCGGTGCTCGACGCGGCCTCGAAGTCGAGCGCTCCGGAGGTGTCGGTATGAGTGTCACTGATCACGCTCCCGCCGGACGTCATGTCGGCAGGGTCATGCGGCGTAAGGAGGACCCGCGGCTGATCACCGGGCAGGCGCGCTACATCGACGATATCTCGCTGCCGGGCACCCTCTGGGCTTCGCTTGTCCGCTCACCCGAGGCCCACGCCAAGATCGTCTCCGTCGACGTCTCGGAAGCGGCCGCGCGCCCGGGTGTGCGCGCCGTCTACACGGGTGAGGACATGGCCGATCTTGGCGGCCCCCTGCCCATGGCCTGGGCCCCACCCGGCGTCGAGGTGGCCAACCCCGAGCACTGGCCGCTGGCCCGCGGCACCGTCAACCACGTCGGTGACCCCGTCGCCGTCGTCATCGGTGAGGACCGCTACGCCGTGGCCGACGCGGCCGAGGACGTGATCGTCGAGTACGACCCGCTGCCGGTCATCGTCGATCCGGAGAAGGCACTCCAGGATGGCGCCGATGCCGTCCACGAGTCCCTGGGCCACAACAAGGTCCACGAGTGGTCGCTGGGCGGGGGCGACGTCGAGGCCGCCTTGGCCGACGCCGACGTGATCGTGGAGCGCCGCGTGGTCAACCACCGCATCGCCGGCGCGCCGATCGAGCCGCGCGGCGTCCTGGCCGACTACCGGGCCGGATCGCTCACGCTGTGGACCTCGACGCAGGTGCCGCACTTCGTGCGCCTGTTCATGGCCCTCCTGCTGGGCCTGAGCGAGGACCACGTGCGGGTCATCGCCCCCGAGGTGGGGGGCGGCTTCGGTTCCAAGCTCCAGGTCTACGGGGAGGAGCTGCTCGCCTGCTGGGCGTCGCGCAAGCTGGGCCGGCCGGTGAAGTGGATCGAGACCCGGACCGAGAACATGGCCACCACCCACCAGGGCCGCGACCAGATCGCCTACACCAAGATGGGAGCCAAGCGCGACGGCACGATCACCGCCTTTCACGTGAAGATCGTGGCTGATTTCGGGGCCTACAACATGCTGCTCACCCCCCTGATCCCGTCGCTGGGCGCGTTCGTGATGGGCGGCTGTTACAAGATCCCCAACGTCCAGACCGACATCGTCGGGGTGTTCACCAACAAGGTCCCCACCGACGCCATCCGCGGCGCCGGCCGCCCCGAGGCCACTCATATGCTTGAGCTGACCCTCGACGCCATGGCCCACGAGCTGGGCATGGACCGGCTTGAGATCCGTCGCAAGAACTTCATCCCGGCCGAGGATTTCCCGGCCGCGGTGGCCACGGGCGTGATCTACGACTCCGGTGACTACGACAAGACGCTGGACAAGCTGCTCGAGCATTTCGACGTCGAGGCCTTCCGCCGCGAGCAGGAGGAGCAACGGGCCAGCGGGATCTACCGCGGCGTTGGCTTCTGCACCTACACCGAGATCTGCGGCCTGGCCCCGTCGCGGGTGACCGGACCGGCCGGTGTTGGCGTGCAGGCCGGCCTGTGGGAGTCGGCCATGGTTCGCGTGCACAACACCGGCGCGGTCACCGTCTACACGGGCACGTCTCCCCACGGCCAGGGCTTGGACACGGCCATGGCCCAGATCGTCGCCGACAAGCTCGGCGTCGACCCGGCGGTGGTCGAGGTCGTCCACGGCGACACGGCCACCGGTCCTGAGGGACGCGGCACCTACGGCTCGCGCTCCCTGGCCACGGGCGGCGAGGCGGTGGCCCGGGCGACCGACAAGGTTGCCACCAAGGCCAAGGCGATCGTGGCTGCCGAGCTCGAGGCGGCACCCGAGGACATCGAGGTGTCCGGAGACCGATTTTCGGTCCGAGGATCCCCGGACAAGGGAATGGCCCTGGCCGACATCGCCGGCATCGCCTACATCGGAGCTGTCCCCGAGGGCCTGGAGCCCGGGCTCGAGGAGACGACGTTCTATGACCCCGAGAACTTCGTCTTCCCCTTCGGCGCCCACGCCTGCGTGGTCGACGTCGACCCCGAGACGGGCAAGGTCAAGGTCATCCGCTACGTGGCCGTCGATGACTGCGGGCGGGCGATCAATCCGATGCTCATCGAGGGCCAGGTCCATGGCGGTGTCGTCTACGGCATCGGCCAGGCTCTCTACGAGCGCGTCCATTACGACGAGGAGGGACAGCTCGTCACCGGCACCTTTGTCGACTACGCGCTGCCCACCGCGGCTGAGCTGCCCAGCCTCGAGACCGACCGTACCGAGACGCCCTCGCCGGTCAACTCGATGGGCGTCAAGGGTGTCGGGGAAGCCGGCACGATCGCGGCCAGCGCGGCGGTCACCAGCGCCGTGATCGATGCCCTGCGCCCGCTCGGCGTCGAGTTCATCAACATGCCGCTCAGCCCGATGCGGGTCTGGGAGGCCATCGCCGAGGCCAAGGGGGGTGCGGCATGATCCCCGCCGCGTTTGAGTACCGGGCGCCGGAGACGCTCGAGGAGGTCATCCGCGAGCTGCAGGAGAACGGAGACGACGCCAAGCTGCTGGCCGGCGGCCATTCGCTGATCCCGCTGATGAAGTTGCGCCTGGCCACGCCCGCGCTGCTCGTCGACATCCGCAAGCTGCCCGGCCTGCACGGCGTGGAGCGCCAGGACGGGCACTGGCGGGTGGGGGCCCTGACGCCGCACGTCGTGCTCGAGAAGAGCCCCGCGGTGGGCGTCGTCTCCACCGTGGCGGGCACGATCGCCGATCCGCAGGTGCGAAACCGCGGGACGATCGGCGGCTCCCTGGCCCACGGCGATCCTGCCTCAGACCTACCGGCGGCGATGCTCATCACCGAGGGCGAGGTCACCCTGCAGGGCCCCAACGGGCAGCGCACTGTGGCCGCCGCCGACCTTTTCCAGGACTACCTGGAGACGGCGCTCGAGCCCGAGGAGGTGTTGACGGAGGTGCGCTTCTCCGCCCTCGACGGTTACGGCTACGGCTACGAGAAGTTCAATCGCCGCTCGGAGGACTGGGCGATGGTGGCCGTCTCGGCGGTCGCCCGCGTGTCCGAGGGCCGGTTTGAGGACGTGCGGGTCGGGCTGACCAACATGGCCTCAACGCCGCGGCGGGCCACGGCTGTCGAGCAGGCCCTGCGCGGTCAGGCCGCCAGCGTCGAGTCGATCGCCGCCGCCGCCGAGCAGGCGGCCGAGGGCACCACCCCGCCGGCGGACCTCAACGCCTCGGCCGACTACAAGCGTCATCTGGCCCGTGTCCTCTGCCGCCGGGCCCTGACCACGGCAGCCGGCCTCTGAGCACCGGCGGTTCCTGGACGTGACGCCTGCGGAGATCGACTCGGTCGAGTCCGCGGGCGCCGTCCTGGCCGCGCAGGGCTATCTGGCCGACCGTCCCCTGGCCCTGGCCGTCCACCTGGCCGTGGCCCTCGAGCAGCCGCTGCTGTTGGAGGGCGAGGCCGGGGTGGGCAAGACCGAGGTGGCGCGGGCGCTGGCGGCGGCGCTCGGCGCGCGCCTCATCCGCCTGCAGTGCCACGAGGGCATCGATCTGCATCACGCGGTCTATGACTGGGATTACTCGCGCCAGCTGCTGTCCCTGCGGGCGGCCGAGGGCGGAGTCGACGAGGGCGAGCTGTTCGCACGGCGCTTCTTGTTGCGCCGCCCGCTGCTCGAGGCGCTGGAGGCCGATCCGGCGTCGCCGGTCGTGTTGCTCATAGACGAGATCGATCGCGCCGACGACGAGTTCGAGGCCTTCCTGCTCGAGTTCCTGTCGGACTTCGCGGTGACGATTCCCGAGCTGGGGACGATCACCGCCCAGCGCCGGCCCTTGGTCGTGCTGACCTCCAACCGGACGCGCGAGCTGCATGACGCGCTCAAGCGACGCTGCCTGTACCACTGGATCGACTACCCCAACGCCGCTCGCGAGCGGGAAATCGTGCACGCCCGCCTGCCCGAGATACCGGAGAGCGTGGCCGTGCGGGTGGTGACCGCGGTCGGCCGGCTGCGCGAGCAGGGTGACCTCTACAAGCTGCCCGGCGTGGGGGAGACGCTCGTCTGGGCCCAGGCCCTGCTCGCCGTCGGTGAGGACACGCAGCTCGAGGAGACCTTGGGGGCAGCGCTCAAGGTGCACGAGGACCTGGTCCGGGTGCGCGAGCGTGGAGTCCTCGATGGGGTCTGAACCGGTTGTCGTGCCCCTCAGTGAGCTCACCGCGGCGATGCGCCGGCAGGGCTCGCGGGTCGGCGTGGGGGAGCTGCTCGCCGCCCATCGCGCCCTGTCGGTCATCGATGCCGCGTCGCGCGAGGACGCGCGGCTCGCCCTGCGCGCGGTGCTGTGCTCCCAGCACCGCGACCTTGAGCGCTTTGAGCTGGCTTTCGTGTCGGTGTTCGGCGACGGCCGGGGGGGACGGGGTTCGGCGGATTCGCCGCTGTCGGAGCTGGGCGCGATCGAGCGCGCGGCCCTGCCCAGCCTGGGTATGCCGGACGTCTCCGGACGCGGCGCCGAGGCGGGCTCAGAGCCGGTGCCGGCGGCATGGAGCGAGATCGAGTTGCTGCGCGAGAAGGACTTCGCGCGCTACACCCCGGCCGAGATGGCCGCCGCCCGCGAACTGATTGCTCGTCTGGCTCGCCGCCATCCCATGCGGGTCTCGCGCCGCACCCGGGCCTCGCGTCGCCGCGAGCACGTGCCCGATCTCCGCCACACCGTCCACGCGTCGTTGCGGACCGGCGGCGATCCGGTGCAGCGGAGCTGGCGCGCCCCGACGCGCCGCCCGCGGCAGTTGGTCCTGGTCTGCGACGTGTCAGGCTCGATGTCGCCCTACGCGCGCATGCTCCTGCAGTACATGCACGCCTGCGTGGCCGCCCGCCGCCGGGTGGAGGCGTTCGCGTTCGGCACCCGGTTGACCCGGATCACCCACGAGCTGGGCGGACGCGACCACGACCGGGCGCTGGATCGAGCGGCGGCCGCGGTGACCGACTTCTCCGGAGGGACACGGATCGGAGCCGCTCTGGCCGAGCTCAACCGGGTTCACGGGCGGCGCGTGGGCCGCGGCGCGGTGGTCGTCATCCTCTCCGATGGCTGGGACCGCGGCGATCCCGAGCAGCTTGATGCCGAGATGGCGCGGCTGCGGCGGGCCGCTCACCGGGTGGTGTGGCTCAACCCGCTCGCCGCCCACCCCGACTACGAGCCGCTGACCCGCGGGATGCGGGCGGCGGTCCCCCATACTGATGAGTTGCTGGCTGGAAATTCGCTGGCCTCGCTCGAGCAGCTGGCGGCCATACTGGAGGCGATGTGAACGACGTACTGCCCGACTTGCAAACGTGGATCGACCGGGGTGACCGGATCGCGCTGGCCACCGTGGTCTCGGTTAAGAAGTCTGCGCCGCGCCCCCCCGGCGCCAAGATGGCCGTCAACGAGTCCGGGGACATCATCGGCGCGGTGTCGGGCGGGTGCGTGGAGGGCGCGGTCGTCGGCATCGCCGATGAGGTCCTGCGCGGTGGGCCGCCGCGGCTGGTCCGCTTCGGCATCGCCGACGAGGAGGCGTGGGACGTCGGCCTGCCCTGCGGGGGCGAGATCGACGTCTGGGTCCAGGAGCTGTCGCCGGGACGCTTCGTCGACATCGCCGCGGCCGGAGGGCGGGCGGCCGAGATCACCCTGCTCGAGGGCGACCAGGCCGGGGCGAAGCTGCTGGTGGCGCAGGGCGATGGCGTCGTGTCCGGCGGCCTGGGCTCGCCGGAGCTCGATGCCCAGGCCCAGCGGGATGCCGAGGAGCTGATCTGGGCCGAGACCTCCGAGCTGCGCGGCCCGACCTTCGTCGACGTCGTCGGTCCGGCGCCGCGGTTGATCGTGTTTGGCGCCGTGCCCGTGGCGGCCGCGCTGTGCACGCTGGCTCGGGCGGCCGGCTGGCGGGGGTTCGTCGTCGACCCCCGGGCCCGCTTTGCCACCCAGGACCGCTTCCCCGACGCCGAGCGCGTCATCGCCGCCTGGCCCGACGAGGCCTTTGCCCAGCTCGGAGGGATCGATCCTGCGACGTCAATCGCCGTGCTCACCCATGACCCCAAGCTCGACGATGCGGCGCTGGGGGTGGCGCTGCGCTCCCCGGCCCGGTTCGTCGGGGCAATGGGCTCGCGCCGGGCCCAGGAAGCCCGACGGGAGCGCCTGCTGGCCGCCGGGTTCACCGATGCCGAGCTCGAGCGCCTCGCCGCCCCGGTCGGCCTGGACCTCGGCGCCCTCAGCGCGGAGGAGACGGCGCTGTCGATCCTGGCCGAGATGGTGGCCATCAGCCATGGCCGCGATGGCGGTCGGCTCAAGCGTGCCGGTGGGCGGATCCACGAGGTCGCGGCCTGAGGCCTGGGCACATGATCACCGGGCTGGTGCTGGCCGCCGGGGCGGGAACGCGCTTCGGCGACGGGGAGAACAAGCTGCTGGCTGATGTCGGTGGCCGCCCGGTGCTCGAGCGCGCGGTGGCGGCGGCCTGCGCGGTCCCGGCGCTGGAGCGGGTGCTGGTGGTGCTTGGCGCGCGCAGCGCGCAGCTGCGGGCGCGGGTCGATTTCGATCGTGCCGAGACGACGGTGTGTCCCGACTGGGCCGACGGGCAGTCCGCGTCGCTGCGCTGTGGACTGCGTGTGCTCGCGGGCGCAGACAAGGTCATTGTGACGCTCGGCGACGCGCCCCTGGTCACCCCGCAGGCGATCGCCCGCTTCGTGGACGAGCCGGGGCGCACGCGCGCGGTGTACGGCGGCCGCCCCGGTCACCCCGTGGTCCTGGGCCCCGACGAGATTGCCGCCGCCCTGACCCTGTCCGGCGACCGGGGCGCGCAGGAGCTGCTGCGCGGCGGCCGGACGATTGAGGCCGGGCACCTATGCTCAGGCCGCGACATCGATACCCCTGATGATCTGGAGGCCGTTCGCGATGAAGCTAGAGCAGTCATTTGAGGTCGCCGCTCCGCTGGAGCGGGTCTGGGCCGCGCTGATCGATGTCGAGCGGGTGGCCCCCTGTCTTCCCGGCGCGTCGGTGACAGGACGCAACGACGACGGCAGCTACAACGGGAACTTCAAGGTCAAGATCGGGCCGACCTCCGCCGCCTACACCGGCAAGCTGATGATGGAGAACGTGGACGAGTCGACCCACACGGCGACGATGCAGGCCCAGGGCACCGACAAGCGGGGGCAGGGTGGCGCCAAGGCGACGATCGTCTCCTCGGTGAGCGAGAGCGCCGAGGGCTCTGGGTCGACCGTCGAGGTGGTCACCGACTACCACATCACCGGCCGCCTGGCCCGGTTCGGTCGCGGCGGCATGATCGAGGACATCTCCAACCGGCTGCTGGGGGAGTTCGCAAAATGCCTGCAGACCGCGCTGGCCGGCGGTGACGGCGCGGCCGCCGGCGCGGGCGCGGGCGCTCCGGCCGCCGAGACGGCGCCCGCACCCGCGGGCCCTGGGGCATCCGCGGCCCCTGCGGGGTCCGGAGGCCCCGGGGCGCCTGGGGCGCCCGGGGCGCCTGGGGCGCCTGGGGCTCCTGGGGCGCCTGGGGCTGACACCGGGGCTGACACCGGGGCTGAGACCGCGGCTGCTCCGGAGCGCACCGCGGCCGCGGCCGCGTCCGCGGCGACGAACGGCCCGGGCACGCCCGCGGGCAGTGAGGCCGTCGCGCAGGCCGCGGCGGCGGCCGCCGCGCCCACCGGGCCCCCCGCGTCCACCGGGCCCGGCGGGGTGGGCGAGGTGGGCGGGGTCGGCGGGGTCGGCGGGGCGGGCGGGGCGGGCGGCGCCACGCCGGGCGGCTTCAGCTCACCCCTGCCGCCCGTTCCCGAGTCAGAGCCCGTCGAGGGTCTCTCGCTGATGGCCTCCGTGCTCTGGAACCAGGCCAAGCGCAACCCGGCCCCGGTCCTCGCTCTGGTGCTCGGGTTCCTGCTCGCCCTGCGGGTGTTCCGCCGCCGCGACTGACCCGGCGCGGTGTCGACCGGTCAGCTCGAGGTGCAAAACGGAGAAAAGCCGAATTCCGCGCTCGGCTTTTCCCCGATCTGACACGAATAACGCGCGTCTGGGAGAAGATCCGGTCGCGCATTTCGGCTTTTCTCCGAAGTGCACGCACCGGCGGCGCAGGGCGGAGAACGGGCGCGGGGCCGGCCTCGTTCCCGGAGCTGCGCCGCGGGACCGCCGATTTCAGCCCAGCGCCGTGCGTCCGGGCGCGGTCTCGAAGCTCGCCGCCGGTCGCATGGCCACGATCCCGCTCGGGTTGAGCATCGGGTGGGTGCGGTAGTAGTGCGTCCGGATCTCGTCGAACGAGACCGTCTCGACGACCCCGGGCCACTGGTACAGGTCGCGGGCGTAGGGCCAGAGGTTCTCGTACTCGACCAGCTTGCGAATCGAGCACTTGAAG
>JAXDGI010000104.1:0-19503 GCA_034665145.1 Solirubrobacteraceae bacterium | reverse complement strand
GCCGAGATCGGGGGGCGCCAGTGCAGCTCAGACGCGGATCAGGCTGGTCAGCGGTGGCGCACCTTCTTGATCGCCGCCGCGAACGGGCCATCGTTGAGACCGAAGCGTGAGTTCGTCCACGTGAAGGGCAGGATCTGGGCGAGCCTGAGCTTGGAGAGGCCGACCAGCGCCGCGTAGACGTACGGCTTGACGTTCTTGGCCTTGGTCGAGTTGTAATCGTGACGCGAGGTGCTCCAGCCGAACTCGTTGGCGATGATCGGCGTGGATCCACGTCCGTAGGCGCGCATCTCGGCAATCGAAGACTTGGCCAGCGCGACCGTACCCGCGGGGGTGGACGCGTAGGGGTGGATGGCCAGCACATCGATCGGCATGCCCCGGAAGGCGTTGAGCATCCGCGGCAGCGAGCTGTGCGTGAAGGCCAGGCCGCCGGTCATCACCTTGGTACCGCGGCTGGCGTGCCGCACTGCCGAGCGGACCGCCTCGTACATAGCGGAGTAGGAGTGCAGGTTCACGCCGGGGCCCCAGTTGTAGGAATTGTCGGGCTCGTTCCACACCTCGACCGTGTTCACAGGCAGGTACGGGAGCTTGCGGTTCTTGGCCCAAAAGGCCCCATGGGCGCCGTAGCGCTTGATGAACGCGGAAGCGTAGTAGGCCATGGTGCCGAAGTTGCCCGGGGGTAGCGGAACCACGAACCTGTGGCCGGGCGGCCCGACCACGTCGGGCCGGTGCGCCTCCGCCCATTTGGGGGCGAATTGCAGAGTGGGCTCCCAGCGGAGGTGAGCCTGGGCCATCTCGCTGACGATCTGGTCGTTATAAGACCAGTTGAAGGTGGTGTGGCCGTGCTTGGGGGCGTGAGGCTCCGCGCCCGCCCAGTTGGAGTCAGCACGGGCGATCCGGCCGCCGGCGGAATACAGGGCATGTAGCGATTGCATCACCCGCGCCGGTGACCAAACACCATACGTCTGGTTTGCAAAATCGCTGCCGACGGCAGCGCCGAAGGTGGCCGCGCTCGCGGTCGCGGGGATGGCCAGGGCAACCAGCAACACGATGAATGACAAGCAGCGTTTCATAGGCTCCCAGGGTGGGGGTTGGCTCAAAGGGCGTGGAGGTCGGCTTCGAGGAGCCTTGGCGACACCGCGGCGCCCGGGCTCAGACACACCGTCACTTTCGCCCGCTCCAGACATAACCCGGTCTCAGGGTAAACGTTGCGGCGTGCCCCGGCATGATGCTCGAGGCAATGAGGTCTGGAGCCACCGATGGGCGTGCTGCGCGCGAAGTTCGTATCGGTGGGCGCCTGAGGCTGAGGTACGACCCGCGCCGCTCAAACGACCATCGAACAGGATCTGCCAGTCGCAACGTGAGCCCTGCAACCATCGGCGAGAAGCGAGTTTCCAAGGCCCGTAACCTTGCGGTTCCGGGCCTTCTCAGCAGCGCGCCCTGAGAGATTCGAACTCCCGACCTTCGGTTCCGTAGACCGACGCTCTATCCAGCTGAGCTAAGGGCGCTGGACGGCCGATTCTAGCCTTCGGGGCCGGAGCGGTCAGGCTGACGGGGTCGGGGCGTCTTCGGGCGCGGCGAAGCGGGCGACGGTGAAGGCGATCAGGGTGGGCACCTGGAGGGCGTAGACCAGGAGCGAGAGGGTGAGGATGACCAGGGGGCCACCGCTCACGTGGTCGCGCAGGAAGGCGTACTCGATCATCGCGGCCGTGAAGAGATAGGCCAGGGCGGCCCACTTGACGACCTGGGAAAAGCGCCACCAGGCGAAGTCCTCGATGCGGGTGAGCGAGAACAGGTTGTAGGCCACGAGCGCGACGGACAGGACCAGCAGGATGATCGCGGGTGCGAGCGGGACGTGCTGGGGGAGATGGGCTGAGAGATAGATGCCGCCGGCCACGATCAGGGCCAGCGAGGCCATCCCCACCTGGGTGAACGGGGGGTCTGAGCGGGATTGCACAGCCGTCCCCTCGTCAGCCCGCCGACAGCTTGGTCATGATGATGAGCGTCGCGATCTGCAGGATGCCGAGGATCCCGGCGCAGTAGATGAAGCGCTTCATCAGCCCCTCGATGACCTCGGGGTTGGGGCGCTTCTTCTTGAGCTCGAAGAGCACGGCGATGTTCGCCGGCTCAAGCAGGCCGAGGGCCAGGACGGCCATTACGCCGACGACGATGAAGCTCGCCACGACCCAGCCGTGGTTCGGATAGGACGAGAGCACGGTGCCGGTCTTGGCGGCCAGCTGCCAGCCGGCCGCCAGTGTGATGGTCACGACGGTCGGCATGATGACCACCATCTTGGGCATCAGCCTGGTTGTGAACTCGATCCGGGCGGGGATCGACATCGAGCCCATGATCGGCCCGAGCACGAGGCCCAGGAACAGGTCGATGATCGTCCAGGCCGCCCCGCCGGCGACATGGAAGAAGGTGAGCGGCCACAGCGAATTCGCCGCGATGGCGATGATGAGCAGGACCATGAGCACGGCGGAAATGGCCAGGCCGACCCGGGGAACGATGTCGAACTCCAGCGGCGCAGGCGGACCACCCGAATGCGCAGCGGCCGAGCCAGGCTCATCGACAGCGGGCAATTGCCCCGTGACGTCCACCATCGTGGCGGAATCCTAGACCGGAGACCGGCGCCAGTCCAGCCAACGACCGAGATTTCCACCCGCCACCGGCGATTGGCGGGCCATCGCGTCTACGACAGCGCGTTGGCAAGCATTGCTCACGCAACCTTAAAGCAGAGCACTTGACCACAAACTACTTTGGGCACCGTCGGTGACGGCACACGCTCGGCTGCCGTGCACAAGTAGGCATCGGCGGCGCCGCCGCGACCCCTGTGCCTGGTGGCTCAGCCCACCAGGCGCACGATGGCCACCAGCCCGATGATCAGGATCACCCCCCGCAACGCCGGCGAGGGCAGGCGCCGTCCGTAGCGAGCGCCGAGCACCCCGCCGACCAGTGAGCCGGCGGCGATCAGCGTCGCCGGCAGCCAGGCGATGTGGGCGACGAACACGAACAGCACACCGGCGACCAGATTGACCAAGCCGGCGAGCACCACCTTGAGGGCATTGAGCCGCTGCAGGTCATCATCGAGGGAGAGATTGAGGATGGCCAAGAGCAGGATGCCCTGGGCCGCGCCGAAATAGCCGCCGTACACCCCGCTGGCAAACACGCCCCCGAGCGCGACCGGTCCGGGTCGGTGGCCGTCACGGGTCCGGCCGGCTCGTGCCGCCCGGTCGCCCATGGCTCGCGACAGCCGGGGCTGAATCATGATCAGAACAAGAGCGACCGCGATGAAGACAGGCACGATCGCCTTAAAGGCCGAGGGGGGGAGGCTGAGCAGGAGGACGCCGCCGGTGATGCCGCCGAGTACTGACGCCACCGCCAGCGGGATCAGCCGCTCGCGCTGGCTGGCCAGTTCACGCCGGTAACCGAATGCTCCCGAGGCCGATCCGGGCACGAGTCCCACCGTGTTGGAGACATTGGCCACCACGGGGCCGTAGCCGAGACTCAAGAGCACAGGGAAGGTGATCAGGGTCCCGCTGCCGACAACCGTATTGATCGTCCCCGCCGCGATACCGGCGCTGAAGATCGCCAGCGCGTGCAGGACGCTCACGTGGACGCGGTCACGTCGGGAGGCCGAGGATGTCGATCGTCGACTCTCCGCGGCGAAGCCGTTTCAGCATCTCGCGTTCGCTCGCGACCCGGGCCCGGCCGGCCTGCGCGACCGAGTCAACGTGATGTGCGCCCACGACGACAGCGCCGTCAGCGTCCCCGACAACCGTGTCACCGGGGTGGACGTCCACGTCGCCGATCCGCATGGACCCGCCGAGACGGCCGTCTCCGCGGGGGTCCTTGACCGTTCCGCGGATGCAGACGTTGGCGGCAAAGACCGGGAATCTGAGCGTGGAAATCTCCCTGGTATCGCGCACGCCGCCGGTCATCACCAAGCCGGCGATGCCCCGGGCAATCGCGGCCTGGCTGAGAACCTCGCCCCAATAGCCGGCCTCCGTGTGTCCGCGCATGTCGGCCACGAGCACGTCGCCGGGGGCGGCCGCATAGATCGCGCGGTGAAGCCACAGGTTGTCGGCCGGCGGGCAGTCGATGGTGAAGACCGGACCGCACAGATAGAAATCGGGGTCCACCGGCTTGACCGCTGACGGCAAAGCCCCGCGCATTCCGTATGCCTCGTGCACGGTGGCGGAGCTCAGCCCGGCCAGCGGATGCTCAGCCATCGGAGCGCTGGGTCGCGGTACCAAGCAGGTTGCTCTCGACACGCTGGAGGTGGGTGTCCATGGCCGCCACGGCAGCCGGCAGATCTCTGGCTGTGAGCGCGTCGATCAACGCTACGTGGTCCTCGTGGTAGACGAGGCGCCGCTCTGCGGAATCGCTGCGTCGCTTGAGGCTGCCCCAGATCGCGCCGTGCCGAGCCTGCTCGATGACCGCGTACATGTCCACGAGAAGACGGTTCCGGCTCGCGGCGACAATGGCGTGGTGCAGGGCAAAGTCCCAGACCTCGAACTCGTCATAGCTCTGGGCTGAGCCTCCGCCCTCCAGGCACCGGCGCATCTCATCGAAATCACGCGCGGTGGCCCAGGCCACCACGACAGGCAGTACCCCAGGCTCGATCAGGCGCCGGGCCACCATCACGTCGGCGGGGCCGACCTCCTGATCTCCGGACGCGCTGCCCCGGCCAACGGCCGTGGCGCCGGGACGGGGGTCGCGCAGGAACGTGCCCCGACCGACCTCCCGGGAGATCCGACCCTCGGCCTCGAGGATGGCCAGCGCGTGGCGAACCATCGTGCGGGTCACGCCGAGATCAGCGGCCAGTTGGCGCTCGGTCGTCAGCCGTGCTCCGGGGCTGGAGATAGACGCCTGGTGGTGGGCGAGGATCAGCTCGGCCAGCTCATGGCCGTACGCGGGGGTCTTGATCTTCATGGAGGATGTCACCATCGCCGGTCCTAAGCCGCAGGGAGGGTTGTCGATGATCGGCTCACGGCAACCATTACAACCAATACTAGCGCCAACCGACCCCTAACGAAGCACTACTTGACGATCCAGGCGGCTGGCGCTAGGTTCGCACCAATCCCACAAATCCAACCAAACGTGGGAGTTGACGTGAGCGAGAGGAGAGCCAGACCGTGAGACTTGTCACCGCCGTAACCCCGGACGGGTTGCGGCTGCACGTGCGTGGCTCGGGTGGATACGTCGATGTGGGCAGGGCCACCGGGGACGAGCGCCTGTCCGACCTCAACGCGGTCCTGGCGGCTGGCGACGGAGCGCTCGACGCCGTTCGGAGGGCCTCCGAGCAGGACGGGCGCGAGCTGTCGGAGGCCGAGTACGGCCCGGCCGTCCCGGCGCCACCCCGTGTGTTGTGCTTCGGCGTCAATTACCTCGAGCACGCGCTCGAGGGCGGCCGTCCGCCGACGACGTGGCCAGAGGTGTTCGTACGCGGCGCCGGCTCGGTGGCCGCACCCTACGGCGACCTCGTCAAGCCCGCCTTGAGCGACCGCTTCGATTACGAAGGCGAACTCGCTCTGGTGGTCGGCAAGGGTGGCCGCTACATCCGGGCCAAGAACGCGCTTGAGGCGCTGGCCGGCTACACGGTGCTCATGGACGGCTCGGCGCGCGAGTGGCAGCGGGCGGCCAGCCAGTGGACACCGGGCAAGAACTTCGACGCGACCATGCCGATTGGCCCCGAGATCGTCACCACCGACGAGGTCGACGTCTCCGATGTCCAGCTGACCACCACGCTCAACGGCGAGGTCATGCAGTCGGCCCGAACGTCGCAGATGATCTTCAACATCCCGGCGACGATCGAGTACGTGTCGTCATTCACAACCCTCAACCCGGGTGACGTGATCGCCACGGGAACGCCGGGTGGCGTCGGCTTTGCCCGACAGCCGCCGGTGTGGCTGCAGCCGGGCGACCTGTTGGAGATCGAGGTCGAGGGTCTCGGGAAGCTCGCCAACCGGGTGGTGGCCGAACAGACAAGCGTCAACGGCTGGCCGTGGGTTCCCCCGCAGGCCAAGAATGCCGGGTTCTGAGCGGGAGAAGCAGTGGCCGGACCGAGCCTGTGGGCTCGGCAGAAGCGCAGAGGTAGCGCGAACTGCATCACAGAGGAGAGGGAGATGTCTGGACTCAGATTGCCGGTTCCCCGTCGGGGCCGGATGGTGGTGGCAGCGGGGGTGGCGGCTCTGGTCGTCGCCGGTTGCGGCAATGGCTCAGCCAGCGGAGGTGGCAGCGGAGGCGGAGGCAGCAGTGCGGCCAAGGGCGCGAGCCTGACGGTCGCCGACGTGGCCCCGTTCACGGGCACCGACGCGGCGCTTGGCCCGACATACCTCGTCTCCTGTGACGCGGCGACCAATGCCATCAACGCCGCCGGCGGCGTGCTCGGCCACAAGCTCAACTGCAAGTCGGTGGACACCCGCGGTGATCCGGCCGACGCCGTCCCGGCTGTGCGCCAGATGTACGCCTCGACGTCGAACCTGGCTCTGGTCATCGGCTGCACGTCAGACGAGGCGGCCTCGGTGGTGCCGGTCTTTGGCGCCAACAAGACGATCTCGTTCTGCATGACGGGCCAATCGGAGTTCGACCACGTCAAGTTCCCGTACTTCTACCGGCTCGTTCCCCCCGACCTGTCGGAGTCCTACGCGATGGTGGCCATCGCCCAGCAGCACCATTACAAGCGGATCGCTCTGGCCTTCGGCAACGACATCGGGTCCCAGACCTTCGTCGGGCCGGCCGTCGCGGCCATCAAGAAGGCCGGCATGAAGCTGGTCTCCAACCAGACGCTCGACCTCAGTGCGAACACGTTCCGCACCGAGGCGGCGGCGGTCTCGGCGGCCAAGCCCGACGTGATCATGACCGAGGCGCTCGGTCCCACCGAGGCGGCCTTCCTATCGGAGGTCAAGCAGCTCAATGGTGGGAAGATGATCCCGGTCATCGGAACGTCGGCCACGATCTCCCCCGATTGGTACAAGTCGGTGGCGGCTGCCGTCGGAGGAAGCACCTTGTCTCCGAACTTCTCGGCCGACAACCTCGTCGTGGAAACCTCCGGGCCGTCCTACCAGCCGTTCGTCACGGCGATCAACGCCGAGAAGGGGAAGGTCGGCAACACGGGTAATTTCTCGACCTACCTGACCGCTCCCGGTGCCGTCCACCTCTACGACGGCATCAACCTGGCGGCGCTGGCCATGTTGGCGGCGCACAGCACGAGCTCGAAGGCGATCGGGCCCTACATCCAGCAGATCGGCAACGGCGTGCCCGGAGCGAAGGTCGTCTACTCCTTCGCCCAGGGAGCGGCGGCGCTCAAGGCAGGCCAGAAGATCCGCTACGAGGGACCCGGAGGGCCGACCAACTTCGATGCCTACCACGATTCGGCGGGTCTCTTCCAGGTCGACACGTACACACCCAACGGAACGGTGAAGGTGGCCGGCAACCTGTCGACGAGCCAGCTCCGGGCTCTCGGCCTCTGAGGACGGAACGAAGCGTGTTGACGACCGCGAGCATCTTCGTCACCTCGATCGGCTTTGGCCTGGTCTCGGCGGCGGTGCTGGCCCTGGCCGCGGTCGGCTTCACGCTGCAGTTCGCCGTCACCAACATCCTCAACCTGGCCTACGGCGGCGTGATGGTTGTGAGCGCGTACGCCGCCTACGCGCTCAACAACCACGGCGTCAGCATCTGGATTGCCGCCGTCGCCGCGGTCCTCACCGGCGCGGCCCTGTCGGTGTTTCTCAACAACGTCATCTACACCCCGTTTCAACGCCGGGGAACGTCGCCGATCGCCATGGTGATCGTCGCTTTGGGCATGACGCTGATCCTCGTCTTCGGAACCCAGGCGCTGGCCGGACCGACCAACGTCTCCTACAGCCTCAGCCAGGGCAAGCTGGTCAAGTTGGGCTCGATCGAGCTGACCGTGGTGCAGCTGGGCATCATCGGCCTGAGCATCGTCGTCATGATCGGCGTTCACGCCCTGATCCGCTACACCCGGCTGGGAAAGGCGATGCGAGCGACCGCAGCCAACCGCGATCTGGCCAAGAACTGCGGTATCCGGACCGACCGCGTGGTGATGGTCACCTGGCTGATCACGGGTGCGCTGTGCGGCCTGGCCGGGCTCACCTTCGCGGTTAACTCGGGCACCTTCGGCGCCACCAGCACCGACATCTTCCTCGTCCTGATCCTGGCTGCCGTATTCCTGGGTGGCCCGGGCCAGCCTTACGGGGCGATGCTGGGCGCGCTCGTCATCGGAGTGGCCACCGAGGTCAGCGCCTCGATTGTCGTCTCTGACTACAAAGATGTCATCGCCTTCTTGATTCTGCTGGCCATGTTGGCGGTGCGTCCCAACGGCCTGCTCGGGGCCCCGGCCTGAGCGAGAGAGAACCGGCTTGGTCTACTACATAACCACCCTCCTGGTCTACGCCGGCGTCGATGCGATCGCCTGCCTGGGACTCAGCCAGCAGTTCGGCGTGGGCGGGGTCACCAACTTCGGCTTCATCATCTTCCAGGCCGCCGGTGCCTACACGGCGGCGGTGCTGTCGCTGCCCTCCTCGAGCGCCAACGGCGGTTTTCAGAGTTACATCGGCGGCCTGCATCTTCCCTTCCCCTTGCCGTGGATCGGAGCGGCGATCGTCGGCGGCGTGCTCGCCGTGCCGTTTGCGGCGATCGTCGGCCGCCGGCTGCGGGGCGACTTCGCCGCCGTGGGGTTGCTCGTCACGGCGGTGATGTTCAACCTGCTCGTGACCAACTACACCCCGCTCGTCAACGGCGCCGCCGGTTTGTCGCTGGTCCCCGCCCCGCTCGAGAACGCGTTCAACCCGCAGTCGGCCAACTACCAGTGGGGCTACGGCATCGTCGCCGTCCTGCTCGCCCTGCTCACGTATGGGTTCGTCACCCGCCTGACCAACTCGCCCTACGGCCGGACGCTGCGGGCGATGCGCGATAACGACGTGGTCGCTGACTCCCTGGGCAAGAACCTGCGCTCGCTGCGGACATCCTCGCTCGTGGTCGGCGGCGCGATCGCCGGACTGTCGGGCGGCATCCTGGTCGGCTTCATCAACCTGTGGGATCCGCAGGCCTGGGGCTACGCGGAGACGGTGGTGCTGTTCGCCGCCGTGATCATCGGCGGTCTGGGCAACCATCGCGGGGCGATCCTGGGCGCGATCCTCGTCCCCGTCGCCTTCGAGGAGGCCACGCGCTACATCCCGCCCGTTCCCAACAACCCGAACCTCATCCCGGCGCTCCAGTGGGTCGTGATCGGCCTGCTGATCCTGGTCTTTCTGTGGTTTCGCCCGCAGGGCATCCTCCCCGAACGCCGGCGCAAGATTCTTGGCGAGCGCGCCGATTCTGCCGCCCCCGCCGGGTCGGCTGACGCTCCCCCGGCCGCGCCGGCCGCCCGCCCCGTCCCGCGTAACGGGACGACCGGGCGGTCGGCGACGGCCCGGTCTGAGCCGGCGGCTGGCGGCGATCCAGACGCGCGGCCCGACGACGAGGCCATTTTGCGCTGCCAGGGCTTGGTCCGGAGCTTTGAAGGCGTCCGCGCGGTCAACGACGTCACCATGTCCTTTCAGCGGGGGCGTCTGACCGGGATCATCGGCCCCAACGGCGCTGGGAAGTCGACCGCGCTGGCCATGCTGGCGGGCACGCTCGAGCCCACGGCGGGAAAGATCTATTACCGCGGCGAGGACGTCACCGCGCTGCCCGCCTACCGCCGCGCCCAGCACGGTCTTGTCCGGACCTTCCAGCTCGCCTCGGAGTTCAAGCGCCTGACGGTGCTCGAGAATCTACTCACGGCGATCCCCGGCCAGCGCGGGGAGAGCTTCCGGGGTGCGCTCCTGGGCAAGCGCTACTGGGGTGCTCAGGAGCGCGAGTCAATCGAGCGGGCGGCCGCCACGCTGGAGCGCTTCGGCCTGTTGTCGCTGGCCGACCGCTACGCCGGTGATCTCAGCGGAGGCCAGCGGCGGCTGGTGGAGATCATGCGCGCGCTCATGACCGAACCCGAGGTCCTTCTGCTCGATGAGCCGATGGCCGGGGTGCATCCCAGGCTCGCCCACCAGATCGGCATGCAGCTCGTCGGCCTGTGTGAGAGCGGCATGACCGTGATCATGGTCGAGCACGAGCTCTCGATCATGGACGAGTTCTGCGACCCGGTAATCGTTCTGGCTGAGGGCCGGCTGCTGGCTGAGGGCACGATGACCTCACTGCGGGCCAAGGAAGAGGTCGTGGAGGCCTACCTTGTCGGTTGACGCTGAGGGCGCCGCTGCTCTGCTGGAGACGAGGGTCAAGGGCGTCTCGCTGCGCACTCAGGAGATCACGGCCGGCTACCAGGGCAGCCCCGTCGTCCATGGTGTCTCCATCTCGGTCGACCCCGGCGAGGTGGTGTCGATCGTCGGGCCCAACGGGTCGGGGAAGAGCACCCTGCTCAAGAGCCTCGTTGGCTTGGTGGAGATCATGTCGGGCCAGGTGCTGGTCGGCGATCGGGACGTGACGGGCTGGCCAACTGAGAACGTGGCCCGGATCGGCGTCGGCTATGTCCCCCAGATCGATGACGTGTTCCCGCCCCTTAGCGTGCGCGAGAACCTCGAGATGGGGGGTTACCTCCTCAAGCGCCGCGCGGTCTCCGACCGCGTGGACCACGTGCTCAAGGTTTTCCCCCAGCTCGGCCGCATGGTCGCTCGCCGGGCGGGCAAGCTCAGTGGCGGCGAGCGCAAGATGCTGGCCATGGGCCGTGCCCTGATGCTCGAGCCCGCGCTCGTCGTCCTGGACGAGCCGACCGCCAATCTCGCGCCCAAGATCGCCACGGTCGTGCTCCAGGAGCACGTACGGAGCCTTGCGGCGACCGGGGCGTCGGTGCTGATCGTCGAGCAGCGGGCCAAGGCCGTCCTGGAGATATCTGACCGGACGTACGTGCTCGGCGGAGGCCAGCTGCGCATGGAGGGCCGGCCGGCCGAGTTGGCCGCCAGCCCCGAGTTCGTCGAGTCCTTCCTGGGCGGCGGCGAGCGCCACACGGGCTAGCGGCCGGCACCGCGGGCCCGGGACCTGTGTCAGCAACGGAGAGGGCGGGATTCGAACCCGCGAAAGAGCTTTCGCCCCTTACTCGCTTAGCAGGCGAGTGCCTTCAGCCACTCGGCCACCTCTCCGGGTGCGGGCCAGTGTAGACGAGGCATATGAGGCTTGGCAGGGACGCCACCCAGCCCGATCGGCCTGTGGCCAGCCGTACGAGTGGGGATGGCACGCAGCTAGGATCGGGCCCGTTGGACACCCCGGAGGGGTGGCAGAGTGGTCGAATGCACCGGTCTTGAAAACCGGAGTCCGGCAACCCCGGACCGCGGGTTCGAATCCCGCCCCCTCCGCCTTGCCGGTCCCCCGACGGCAGCGGCCGACCTCGGTCCCTTAGGCGCCGTATCCGGCACTTAGAGACGGAGGTCCCGCGCCCTGGTCGGGGAGGAGCTCGAGCTGGCCCGGGCCTGGGGAGCGCCACGCCCCATCGGCAATGCCCTGCGCGTGCTGGGTCTGTGTAGCGAGGGAGCCGCGGCCATCCGGTGCCTGAACGAGGCCGTCACCGGTCAACGGGGCAGCGACAACCGGGTCGCTGAAGGACCCGGTGTCGGGCCGAGAGGGGACGGCCTAGCCGCGCTTGGGCGCGGCCGGTTTCGGGGCGGTCCCGAAGACGTGATCCCAGAACGGTGCGCTGACGCCGTAGCCACGCTCGTGATTCTGGAAGTGATGGCGCATGTGCAACTCGCGCAGGCGCCGGCCCAGCGCCGTCTTGGGACGGTGATGGTGGACGTGGTAGTGAAGCATGTCGTAGGCGAGATAACCGCCGAGAAAGCCCGCTCCGAACGGGAGAAAGCCGGGGGTGCCCAGCACCAGCGAGAAGACCCAGATGAATACGGCGGCGAGCGGGATGCTCACCGACGGTGGCATGACCAGGCGCATCGGATCGTTGGGATGGTCGTGGTGAACGCCATGGATGATCCAGTGCAGCCGCGCGCCGATGCCGTCCTCGGGCTCGAAATGAAAGACGATCCGGTGCAACCAGTACTCGGTCAACGTCCAGAACAGGTAACCGCCGAGGACCCAGGCCACCGTCAGCCAGCCGGATCCGTGGACGAGCCCAATGACCAGGAGGGCCACGATGACGGGCACGAATAGGATCGGCGGCACGGCTGGATGAACGCGAGAGAGCTTGTCGAGCAGGTCGGAGTCGAACATCCGCGGTGAGGCCCGGAGGGTGTCGGTGCGGTTCCTTGCGTCGACCTCTTCGGCAGGGCGAGTGGCCATAGATTGAGGAATCTTAGCCCGCGGCGCCGACTTCGCCGATGCGAAGCCGAGCGCTCATGACAATGACTCGCGCACGGTCGGGATCGCGGATTCGTCGGCCGGCATGGCCAGCACGATGTGGCGCAGTGACAGGGCGATGAAGTCCCGCTGCTCGACCAGCGGAGGATCGCCCAGGCTGGCCACCTCGACCTCGGTGAGGGCCAGAAACTCACGCTCGGACGCGTTGAGGTAGTCCGTCAGGCGGCTGCGGTAGCCGTCGACGGGAAGCCGGATGAGTCCGGAGATCCGGTGGCGGTCGGTCTCGACGATGATCCGCTCCTCACGATGCTCCATAAACCGCGACGATAGCGGGGACGGGTGTCCGGCAGTGGCATTCTCCGACCATGGCCAGCTCTCAGGCACCCCGCTGGTGGTCGGCGCGCCGGGCCCAGAACCGCAAACCCGCCACCTACCGCTGCCCGATCTGCGGGGGGCATCTGCCGGCCCTGAGCGAGCACATGCTGCTGTTCCCCGAGGGACGCTCGCAGGGGCGGCGCCACGCCCACACGCGCTGCGTCCAGCGGGAGCGCGCGGCGGGGAGGCTGCTGACGCGAGAGGAGTGGGGCCGGACCCAGCCGCGGCCTCCGGGGCTCTGGCGCGGGCTGCGGCGACGCCTGCGGGGGCGCCTGCGCCCACCCACCGGGTAGGGTCCGCCCCGGTGGCTCACGACCTCAAGCTTGGACTGAACGTCGGCTACTGGGCCGGGGGACCTCCGCCCGGCGCGGCCGAATCGGTGCTCGAGGCGGAGCGTCTGGGCTTTGACTCGGTCTGGACGGCCGAGGCCTACGGTTCCGACGCGCTGATGCCGCTGGCCTGGTGGGGCGCGGCCACCGACCGGATCCGGCTCGGCACCGCGATCGTGCAGATCTCCGCGCGCACGCCCGCCGCCACGGCGATGGCGGCCATGACGCTCGATCACCTCAGCGGCGGGCGGCTGATCCTGGGGCTCGGCGTGTCCGGTCCCCAGGTCGTCGAAGGCTGGTACGGGCAGTCGTTCGCCAAGCCGCTGGCCCGGATGCGCGAGTACATCGGGATCCTGCGGGACATCTGGCGCCGCCAGGGACCGGTCACCAGCGCGGGCCCGCACTACCCCCTGCCGCTGCGCGACGGCACCGGGCTGGGCAAGCCGCTGAAGTCGAGCCTGCGCCCGCTGCGCGAGGAGATTCCCATCTATCTCGCCGCCGAGGGGCCCAAGAACATCGCCATGGCGGCCGAGATCTGCGATGGCTGGCTGGCCCTGTTCTACTCCCCCTACCACGACGACTTCTACCGCGAGGCGCTGGCCGACGGGTTCGCCGCGCCGGGCGCTCGCCACGACGCCGACCGCTTCGAGGTTGCGGCGACTGTCCCGCTGATCGTCACCGACGAGATCGAGGCGGCCGCCGACGCCGTCCGGCCGATGTACGCGCTGTACTTCGGCGGCATGGGCGCCCGGGGCGCCAACTTCCACGCCAACGTGGCCATCCGCATGGGCTATGAGGACGAGGTGGCCACGATCCAGGGGCTGTATCTGGAGGGCAAGAAGGACGAGGCGGCCGCCGCGATCCCGACCAAGTTGATCGAGCAGCTGACCCTGATCGGGCCGAAGGACAAGATCCGCCACGACCTCGAGGCCTGGCGGGAATCGATCGTCACCACGCTGCTCGTGGGTGGCGATCCGGCGACGCTGCGGACCGCGGCTGAGCTCGTCCTGGGCTGAGCTTGAGCACGCCCGCGGGCCTCAGCCCCAGGGCCGCATGTGGTCACAGTGTTGTCACCGTATGCGGCGATGTCGTGACCTTTGCGCAGCAACCGACGCACGTCCCGGCGACGTGGCGTATCTAAGTGCCCTCAGAGGACACCTAGATACGCCACGTCCCACGAAGGGGCTTAGCGGCGGGCCGGGGAGGACCGCAGGGCGCCCGCGCCGCCGCTCAGCTGTGGGTCGGAGGACCGCAGCGCGCCCGATGCCGCCGCTCAACTGTGGGGAGGAGGAACGCAGCGCGCCCGGGCCGCCGCTCAGCGGTTCGGCGGAGCGCCCCGGCGCCCGGCCGCGGTGATGATCTGGTGGGCCTTGAGGCCCAGGCTGAGCCGCTCGCGGCCGTCTGACTCGTACGGGGACAACCCGGAGACCTCGTGCACGCGGGAGAGCCGGTAGCCGACGGTGTGGCGGTGAAGCTTCATCGCCTCGGCCGTCTCGGTGGTCGAGCCGTCGTGAGATAGGAAGGCCTGCAATGTGGCCAGCAGGTCGGTGTCGTGACGAGCGTCGTAGTCGGCCAGCGGGGAGATCGTGGTGGCGCGGAGCTGCCCCAGCTCCTCAGGGTCGCGGAGCAGCACGCCGATCAACAGGCGGTAGGTCTCGTCCTGGGCGGCCAGTTGCCCCCCGGCCGTCTGGGCAAGCTCGATCAGCAGTTCGGCCTCCCGGACGGCCTCGTGCAGTATCGCCGGATCCCGGCGGGGGGCCGAGACGGCGACGATCATCCCCAGCTCGCGCAGACCGTCGGCGATGGCCGCCGCGCTGCCGTCGCCGGCGCCGTTCATCGGAGACAGGCCGAGGAGGCGGCCGCCGGGACTCTCGGCGAGCAATGCCGCGTGCTCGGCGGCCAGCTCAGCGGGGACAGCGCCGGTGGCGTCGGCGTCGGCGCCGGTGGCCCGCTGGGCGCAGATGGCGGTCGCGCCGGCGCCGAGCTCGACCCCGAGTCGGCGCGCTCGGATCAGGAAGGCGGGGAGATCGTCGGTCGGTCCGGCGGCCAGTTCCCACAGCAGGGCGGCGTGGGCATCCTCGGGCGTCGTGGCCTGCGCGTCACGGATCAGCGCGGTCACCGAGGCGGCCGCAGCGGCAGCCTCCAGCCAGGCTCGCTGCTCGGCGGCAGGCACGAGCGCCTGGGTCACGGGCCCGGCGGCGGCGGCGATGCCCACCACCTGCTCGCCGATCCGCACGGGAATCGACTCGGCGATGAAGGCGGGGGGCGCCGGAGACTCGTCCCGGGCGATCGCCGAGGCGAACGCTGTGATCGCGGGCACCTGCTCGCTCGACAGGGCGTCGGCGGGACTCACGGCCGGCTCGCCCCAGGCGGGAATGGCAATCGCCACCGGGCGGCCCAACGCCTCGGCCACCGTGGCCGCGACGCTGCGCAGGTCATTTCCGGCCAGCGCGCCGGACACGAGTGTCAGTGGGGTGGGCCGGGGTGCGGATTCCTCCGCACCCCGGCCCGGCACCGACTGTCGGTTGCCCTCAACCGCCCGTGCGCGCTGCATACGGGCCGCGCACAGGGACCAGTGCGACCGAGACTGCGCTCACGCCGACGTCACCGTCGATGGCGTACCGGCCCCGGAGGCCACTCCGGGAACCCCGCCCGGATACCCCAGCGAGGGGATATCCGATGGGTAGACCTCGTGTCCGTGCTCGGCCGTGTCGCCGATCTCCATGTTCTCCTCAGACATCCGGAGAGGAATGAAGAGCCCGACGAGCTTGAGCAGGACAAACGTGGCGCCCGAGGACCAGACGATCACGAACAATCCGGCAAACAGCTGCCATTTGAGCTGAGTCCAGCCGCCGAACACCACTCCGGGCTGGGCCGAGATTGACGGCGTCTTGCCGCGGCCCGCATAGACGATCATGCCCGGGTTGGCGAAGACCCCGGTCAGCAGCCCGCCCAGCAGACCGGCAAAACCATGCGTGTAAACCACACCCAGCGTGTCGTCGACGTTGCGGAAGGGCGGGAGTCGGCTCAGGTAGTTGAGCGCGAAGTAGACCAGCGTGGAGGCAATGACGCCCATCATGATCGCTCCCCAGCCGTTCACATAGCCGGCGGCGGGGGTGATGGCGACCAGCCCGACGATCATGCCGTTGACGCCGGAGATCAGGCCTGGCTTGCGACCGGTGAGGTAGTCCCAGGCCACCCAGACCATGAACGCGACCGCCGTGCAGAGGTTCGTGTTCATGACTGCGGCTGAGGCCGAGGCGCCCGCGAAATACGGGTCACCACCGTTGAACCCGTTCCAGCCCAGCCACAGCAAACCGGCCCCGACCGCGACCATGGCCACGTTGTTGGGCGCGTCGATCTCGCGATCGCGCTGGAGTCTTGGCCCGATCACCGCCGCGGCGACAAAGCCCGACACACCGGCGGACAGGTGGATCACGTAGCCACCGGAGTAGTCGATCGCGCCGTGTGAGGCGAAGAAGCCGCCACCCCAGATGCAGAACGCATCCACGGTGTAGACGATCGAGGACCACAGAGCCACGAACGGGATCCAGGCCTTGAAATTGACCCGGCCGAGCACGGAGCCCAGCATGAGGATCGGGGTGATGCCGGCGAACACGAACTGGAAGTAGGCCAGTGTCGCTTGCGGGAAGGCAAACGACGGCCCCGTCGTGATTGAGGGGATGCTCGCCTGTCCCTGCAAAGCCGAGGGACTGAGAATCGAGCCTGGCTTTCCAATGAAACTTCCGAAAAAGCCGGAATGCGCGATCCCATGGAAGGGCGTGCCAAAGCCCATCTTGAAGGCCCAGAGGACCCAGACGATGAGCACAACGGCGAACGCAGCGAAGGTCAGCATCATGCTGTTGATGGACCACCGCTTCTGCATCACGCCGCCGTAGAGCACAACAAGCCCGGGCACGCTCATCATTCCGACGAACGTTGCCGCCGTCATCTGCCACGCGTTATCCCCGGCGCTGAGCCACGATGGATATGCCGACCACATTGAAGTTTGGATCTCCTTTGTCCTTGGGGACAGGTAGCTACGGACGCCACTGCTCCGCAGCGGCCGACCCGGCGGGCCGTTTGACGCACCCGAGTCTGGCTTTATCCGTCGGGCCAACCCATAGCCTCGCGTCCAGCAAAAACCGGGCCCTGCTGGACATAGGGATAAACGGAGCCCGCTATCACCGCAAAACGGCGAACGCGGCCGACCGCGACCCGGCGTGCCGGCGCTCAGAAGGGGATGGGTGTCTCGCGCGTGACGACCAGCACCGAGCTGCGCGCGGAGTCCAGCTTGGCCCGGGCGGCGCCGCTGAGGGCGATTGCGCCGGGCGTGGCGGTGGGGGAGGAGCCGACCACGATCAGGTCGGCCTCGCCGTCATCAGCGGCGACCAGCTCCGCCCCGACGGCTTCGGCCAGCGCCGAGGCGGTCTCGAGCGCCGCGCGGTCATCCTCGGAGGGAGAGACGCTGATGCGCGACAGCGATCCGTGTCCGCCCAGTCTCAGCCCGGCTCGGGCCACCGCCACCGCCACCGTTCCTCCGGAGAGCAGAACCTGGGCGGCACCACCGGGCTCGACGCGCCCGGGCGGCGTGCGGTAGTCGGACCCAAACACGACCACAGAGGCCTGCTTGGCGGCGGCGAGCTCGGCCAGGCCGGTGCCGGTCGAGGGGTGCAGGACGACATGACGCTCAACCTCCGGATTCTCGAGCCACGTGCTGCCGTGCTCCAGGCGCCGCATGGCGTCGTGCTCGGCGACCTCCTCGCGCGCCGGGTCGTACTCGCGGGAGTGACGCACGTAGGCCAGGGCCAGCTGGCCGGGGCTACCGGCCAACATCTGGCCCAGGGCAAGGGCGTCGTCGTCGTTGGTCGTCCCGTCATAGGAGACGATGAGCTGTGCCGCCATGACGGCAATACTTCGTGACAGGAGCGCGCCCGGCATTGGCCAGCTGGACAATGATCGTCGCGGCTGGGCTATCCACCCGGCGCGCAGGCCGGGCGGCCCGGTATGCGACCATCGCGCTCGTGGAGCGAGCATCGTGCGGCATCTGCGCCGACACCTAGAACGTGCCGCCCTCGCGGTGTCGGCTCCCGCGCTCCTGCACATACATCTGCACCACCGGTTTCACGGTTCCCCGGTTGATTACGTCGGCTTGGCCGCCGCGGTGGCCGCGAGCTGGATCGGGCTGCCCGGCCCGGGCGAACCGGTGCTCATCGCCGCCGGGATTCTGGCCGCCCGCCACAAACTCGACATCGGCTCGGTGGTGATCGTGGCCTTCCTGGCGGCGGCCGCGGCCGGTGTGGCCGGCTGGCTGCTCGGGCGCGTGGCCGGCCGAGCGGTGCTGACCGCGCCCGGGCCGCTGCGGACGACCCGCCTATGGGCGGTGCGCCGCGGCGATGCCGTGTTCGAGCGCTACACGGTGCTGGCCATTCTCATCGCCCCGTCGTGGGTCGCGGGCATCAACCGTGTCTCCGCGGCGACCTACAACATCGTCAACGTCGTATCGGCCGCGGTGTGGTCAGCCGGGCTCGGCTTCGGGGGCTACCTGATCGGGCCGCCGATCATCGACATCGTCGGTGACCTGAGCTCGGTCGCCGAGGCGATTCTCCTGGTGGCGGCGATCGTCGGCGCGGCCGTGGGGCTGCGCCGCTGGCTGCGCGCCCGCCGGCGGCGGCGCCAGCGCGGCGACGGCGAACCTACAGCCCGGTCTGAGACCAGTTGATGCTCATCAGCTGCGGCGCGGGCGAGCCGATGTTGAGCTGAATGAGCCCATGGGGCAGCAGCGGGATGGCGCGCAGGCTGTGCGTCCACGCCTTGCCGTTGAAGAAGGCGGTCACATGGCCGCGGACGCCCGCGATCCGGTCGGGGCTGAGCGGTTGGTGCCAGACGTCAAAGAAGTTGCCCAGTGTGTAGACCCGATCGGTCGGTGACTCGATGTGGATCACCCCGTCGGAGCTGTGGGTGTGCAGCCAGTAGATGCACTGACCACCGGCGGCGATCGGACCCTCGCTCGACTGCTGGGTGATCGATCCGGGGATGCCGATGCCCGCCGGCAGCGCATAGATCCGGCCGTTGACGAACACCGCGAGGTGAGCGTGGACGTGGTAGGCGAGCTGCTCGGTCGGGCCGCAGGTGATGCGGTCAACCCGGCCGGTCCGCGTGGTCGAGGCCGGGCCGAGGGCGGGCCCCACCTCGAGGGGGACGGCCTCGTAGCTCAGCTGGCCGCTCGTGGCCGAGGCGGTTGTGGTCTGGCTACTCGTGGTGGTGGCGGTCTGGCTTGCGCTGGCTGCGGCGGTCCGGGAGCTGGTCGTGGTCGACGAGGACCCACAGGCGGCCAGGACCACGGTGGCCGCCGCCGCGGCGGTCAAAGTGAGCAGGCGGTTGGGCACGGCGCGTAACCGTAGCTGCCTGCGGCCCGAGCCGACGCTGTGCCCGCCCTGCGCCGCGGACTAGCGGCGGTTGTTGCCGCCGAACAGGGTCAGGAAGAGCAGGAAGACGTTGAAGA
>JAXDGI010000103.1:0-5678 GCA_034665145.1 Solirubrobacteraceae bacterium | reverse complement strand
AGCGCATGCTCGACATCCACACCGTGGTCCCCTTCCGCATGTGCCGCGCCGTCGCCCCCCACATGCGTGAGCCGGCCAAGCAGGAGCGAGAAGAGGGCCGCGAGGTGTTTCGCAAGATCGTCAACGTATCCTCGATCTCGGGCACGATGGGCAACGCCGGCCAGGCCAATTACTCCGCCGGCAAGTCCGCGGTCGTGGGCATGACCAAGACGCTGGCCAAGGAGTGGGGCCAGTTCAAGATCAACGTCAACGCCGTGGCCTTCGGCTTCATCGAGACCCGCCTGACCGCCTCCAAGGAGGACTCCAACAAGATGGAGATCGGCGGTGAGCAGGTCCAGCTGGGAATCCCCGAGCAGCTGCGCGGCATGGCCTCGATGCTCATCCCGCTCCAGCGCCCGGGCACCCCTGAGGAGGCCGCCGGCGGCGTGTTCTTTCTCTGCACCCCGTGGTCCAACTACGTCCACGGCCAGGTCCTCAACATCACCGGCGGTCAGTTCGGCGGTATGACGAGCTAGCCAGCCCGCCCGTGTCCGCGGGCTCAGCCTCCGCGCGTCCGCTCATCGTCGCCCACCGGGGCGTCTGGGGGGAGTTTCCACAGAACTCGCTCCCGGCGCTCCAGGCGGCGATCGACGCCGGCTGCGAGATGGCCGAGCTCGACGTTCGCCGCACCAAAGACGGGCGCTTGGTCGCCGTGCACGATGCGCGGGTGCGGGGCACGCTCGTGTCCGCCCTTGACCACGCCGAGCTCACACGGCGCCTCGCGCCTGGCCAGGCGCCGCTTCTGGCCGAGATGGTGCAGCTCGCCCACGGCCGGATCAGGCTGGACGTCGAGCTCAAGGAGGCCGGCTATGCCCGGGACGTTCTCGAGTCCCTCACCGGCCTCGATCCGGCTCAATACGTCCTGACCTCGTTTTTGGACGAGGCGCTGGCCGAGGTCCGCGCATGCGCCGCGCAGGCGCGCGCGGGCCTGCTCGTGGGCCCGGGCCGGGGACGCCGGTTGGAGGCGCGGCTGGCCGCGTGCGGCGCCTCCTTCATCGGCGCGCACGCGGGCCTGGCTCGCGCGGGGCTGCTCGCCTGGGCAGCCAACCGGGGCCTGGAGAGCTACGTGTGGACGGTCAACGAGCGGCGAGCCCTACGCTCGCTGCTGTCTGACCCGCGCGTGGCGGGAGTCATCACCGACCGTCCCGCGCTGGCCCTCCGGATACGTTCAGAGCTTCAGCGATAGAGCTTGTGAGCGCTCTCGTTGAGACAGCGCCGCGGAGGCTCCTCCTTCTCCGCGGTGGCGCCTTCGGTCTTATCCGGCTCCGCAGCCTCGGTGCTCGCCGGTGCTTGGGCTTCCGGCTCTCGCCGGCGGGACGTCAGCAGCAACGTGAGTTGGTGCACGGCCACTCCTTGATCCATGTTTCCCCCGTCACAGGGGGCCCTTCCCGATCTGTTTGGTTAATAATCGCCAACTTGTGCGGCCGAACGTGAGTACGTTCGTGGTCAAGGCGGATGGCCGGCGTTCGTGGCCAGGACGCGGTGAGGGAGCGTGCCTGTGGCACGTGACCGAACGAGGACGCCGCCACGGGCGGCGAGACGCCGACTGGACCGAACGGAATTGCCAGAGGTGTACTAGGCGGACTGCACCCTGGCGGCTCGCAGCGTGTTGCTGAGCAGCATGGCGATCGTCATCGGACCAACGCCGCCCGGTACGGGGGTGAGGAGCCCAGCGACCTCGGCCACCGAGCCAAACTCGACGTCGCCGCGCAGGCCCGCATCGGTCCGGTTCATGCCCACGTCGATCACCGTCGCCCCGGGCTTGATCCAGCTGCCCTTGATCAGCTCGGCCCGGCCCACGGCGGCGACCAGCACGTCGGCACGGCGGCACACCGCGGCCAGGTCGCGCGTGCGGGAGTGGCACGTAGTCACGGTCGCGTTCTTGGCCAGCAGCAGCGCGCCCATCGGCTTGCCGACCAGATCCGAGCGACCAACGATAACCGCCTCAGCCCCCTCGAGCACGACCTCGTGGCGGCGCAGGAGCTCCATCACCCCGGCCGGAGTGCAGGGCCGCAGACCGGGACGGCCCTTGGCCAGCAGGCCGGCCGAGATCGGGGTCAGCCCGTCGACGTCCTTGGCGGGATCGATCAGCGTGGTCAGGTAGGAGCCGTCGATGTGGTCAGGCGTGGGGAGCTGAAGCAGGATCCCGGAGACCCGGGGGTCGGTATTGAGCTCGCGTACCAGCGCCTCGATCTCGTCCTGGCTCGAGTCGCCGGGGGGCTCATGGCCGATGCCCTCGATACCCACCTCGGCGCACGCGCGTTGCTTGTTGGCCACGTAGATGGCCGAGGCGGGGTCCTCACCGACGAGCACTGTGGCCAGGCCCGGGCGCGGGCCACCGCCGGCAACCCAGGCCTTTACCCCAGCCTTGACTTCGGCCCTGACGGCCGCCGCCACGGCCTTGCCATCGATGATGGTTGCGGTCATGGCCTCATTCGTAGCACGGCCAATACAGTGACCGGATGCTGATCCGACACGCCGACCCCGCCGGCGATGGCGCGGCCTGCGCGGCGATCTACGCCCCCTCGGTGACCAACGGGGCGGCCTCCTTTGAGGAGGTGGCCCCGGACTCGGCCGAGATGACCGAGCGCATCGCCCGCACCTCCCAGCGCTACCCGTGGCTGGTTGCCGAGGACGGTGGGGACATCCTCGGCTACGCCTACGCGACCGAGCATCGGGCGCGCTCCGCGTATCGCTGGGCGGCGGATACGACCGTCTACGTGTCAGACCGGCATCATCGGCGCGGCGCCGGCCGGGCCTTGTACGGCGCGCTGCTCCCCCTGCTGCGACGCCAGGGGCTGTACGCGGCCGTGGCCGGTATCACGTTGCCCAACCAGGCCAGCGTGGGCCTGCACGAGCACATGGGCTTTGCCCTCGTCGGTCATTACCGCGACATCGGCTTCAAGCACGGGGAGTGGCGAACGGTGGGTTGGTGGCAGGCCCGGTTGCGCGAGCCCGTGCCCGGCGAGATGCCGGCTGAGCCGGGCCCACCGGCGCGGCTGGACGACCTCGCGGACTAGACCCACTAGCGCTTGCCGGAGCTGCGCTCCTCCTCGAGCAACAGGGCCAGCGTCGGGCAGGCATCGGCCGCGCGCCGAGCCAGCCCGAGTAGCTCGGGGGGAACCTCGGTCTCGTCGAGGATCGGATAGCCCCAGTCGTCGAGCCGGATCAGCTCGGGGAGAAGCTCGGCGCACAGGCCGTGCGCCTCGCACATGATGGGGTTGACGCGCAGCCGGGCCGTCATCGGCGCGAGCTCTCCAGGGCCGTGTCCCCAAGCGGTAGCCCCGCCGGGGTCGCGGTGCAGCGCTGGCGGCGATGAAAGTCCAGCTCGTCCCCGAACACCTTGAGAGCGCTCTCGACAAAGCGCGCGGCTCCATCGGGGTGATGGCAGGCGCCGCGGCCGCGGATCTCCGCGGTCCAGCGCCGGAGGCGACCGAGGTCCTCGCGACCGGCCGTTCCGTCGGCCAGCGCGCAGACCGAGTCGGCAATCGCGGCCAGGCCGTGGACACAGGGACCGCACTGACCGGCGGACTGGTTGGCCAGGTAGTCGATCACCCGGGCGCTCTCGTGCAGCCCACAGGAGCTCTGTCCGAGGGCGATGATCACGCCCGACCCGAGCGAGCAGCCAACCGAGCGCAGATCCTCTCGCGACAGACGCAGGCCGAGCGCGTGACCGGCCTCGACCCAGGTGCCGAAGTAGCCGCCGACGAGCAGCGCCTGGAGCCTTTCGGTCGGGCCACCGGCCGCGTCCAGCAGGTCGGTCATCGACGTGCCGAAGGCCAGCTCGTAGACGCCGGGGGCGCGAACGGCGCCCGAGATCGTGACCAGCGCCGAGCCGGGATCGGCATCGCTGCCCAGTTCGCGAAACCAGTCGGCGCCAAAGCGCGCGATGAGCGCCATCTGAGCCAGAGTCTCGGCATTCTGGATCAGCGTCGGGCGGCCGCGCAGACCTTTCTCAAACGGCCGCGGCGGGGTGAATGTCGGCTTGGCCACGCCGCGGGCCATCCATTGGATGACCGCGGTCTCCTCGCCGGTGACATAGCCCTCGGGACCGGGGATCACGGCAAAGCTCAACTTCTCCTCGCGCACGGCGACCGCCCCCTCCAGGGCCCGCTGCACGGTCGGGGTGCCGTCGCCGATCTTGATGAGGATCTCGTTGGCCCCGACCGCCTCAGCGGCGAGCACGGCACCGTCGAGGACGAGATGGGGAAGCCGGGCCAGCAGCATCCGGTCCTTGGCGCTGGCCGGCTCGGTCTCAGAGCCGTTGACGACCACGGTGGTCACGCCACGACGCTCGGCCAAGGTGCGCAGCTTGGTCGCGGTGGGAAAGTCGGCACCTCCGCGGCCACGCAGGCCGCTGCGCGCGACGAGGTCAATCAGCTCCGCCGCCGGCAGCCCGGGCAGCGGTCCGTGGACGGCGCGGTGGTCAGCCAGGGTCATGGTCGCCCCCGCGGGGGCCATGCCCTCGAGCAGGCGCGGGAGCCCGGCCGGGCCCCGCTGGGTGGTCGCGCTCATCGGCCGGCCTCCGGGCTGAGAAGCTCAGCGAAGGTCACTGGCCACCTCCGGCCCGGGACGCATCCAGCGAGCCGGTAACGGCGTTGGTCTGGGTGTCGATGTTCAACTGGGCGTGCAGATCGAGGGCACCCGCGCGGTTGAGCACATGGGCAACGAACTCGGTTCCCTGCAGCGAGGTGATCTGCCCCGTCATCACCCCGGTGGCCGGAGTGAGCAGATCGACCTGGCTGCCGGTCATCGAGAGCCCCCCGCCGGGGCTGGGCTGCCCGCCGAGGCGGACCCGCAGACGCCCGCTGGCACCTCCGCCCAGATGCATGTCGAGATCGACAATGGCTCCGCCGGGAGCCTGGGACTGGCGCACGGTGCCGGTCAGGTTGGCCCTGAACGGTCCGGCCGCCGCTCTCGCCCCGCCGCCGGAGGGCGACGCGGTGCGCGCCGCGACACGAACCGGGGCCGGATGGGTGAGCAGCGTGGTCGGCGTGCCGGCTCGCTTGGCCCACCCGTGGGCCAGCGGCCCGGCGACGGCGAACACGGCGAGCCCGACCGGGGTAAGCACGCTGAGGGCGATCCCGGGCATGCGTCCGCCGGCAAACGGGTGCTCGGCGCGGGCCACGCGCACGCAGGTGGCGACCACAACCGCGGTCACGCATGCCGCCGTGAGCAGCAGCATCCACCAGATCTTCGTATCCGAACCGGTGCCGAGCCCGTGCAGCACGGCCACCGGAAAGCTGACGTAAGCCAGCCAGTGGACGAACCGCCAGGTCCGGTAGCCGAGGCGGCGGCGGACCAGGCTGGTGATGACCAGCGCCAGGAGGATGTCAAAGGCGAGCGCGCCCAGGCCGAGCCACAGCGGGCGATAGCTGGAGATGATGAAGGGCACGACCGCCTCGGTCAGCGAGATGGGAACGAAGGTGTCGAGCACGCTTGTGACGATGTGGACCACCAGCAGGGCGTTGACAAGCAGCGACAGGTCGCGGTGCAGTGTGTCGATGGCAAAGCGCGGCCAGCGCCCGCCCGTGACCCGCAGCGGCCCGAGGATCCCGACCACGACCACCGCGGTGAGCAGCAGCAGCGTCACCGTGCCCGTGCCCCGGGCCAGATACCAGTAGACGCTCGGCCCGACG
>JAXDGI010000102.1:0-16023 GCA_034665145.1 Solirubrobacteraceae bacterium | reverse complement strand
GGCCCGGTCAGGCCGCGGCCTGGTCGGCCCAGTCGCGGTACAGCTGCCAGTAGCGCCCGCCGGCATCGAGCAGCTCGTCATGGGTGCCCTGCTCGACAATTTCCCCATACTCCATGACCAGGATCCGCGAGGCGTGGCGGATCGTCGACAGGCGGTGGGCGATGACGATCGAGGTCCGGCCGTGGACGAGGCGGCGCAGGCCCTCCTCGATCAGGCTCTCGGTGTGCACGTCCACGTTCGACGTGGCCTCGTCCAGCACGAGAATTCGGGGATCGGCAACCAGGGCGCGGGCGAAGGCCACCAGCTGGCGCTGGCCGGCGGAGAGCTGCACCCCGCGCTCTCCGACCTGGGTGTCGTAGCCCTCCTCGAGGGCCATGATGAAGTCGTCGGCGCCGACGGCACGGGCGGCGTCGCGGATGGCCTCATCCGAGGCGTCGGGGCGGCCGAAGGCGATGTTCTCGCGCGCGCTGCCGCTGAAGAGAAAGCCCTCCTGGGGAACCATGCCCATCTGGGAGCGCAGCGAATGGGCAGTGACCGAGCGCAGGTCATGCCCGTCGACGAGGATCGCGCCCTCGGTCGGGTCATAGAAGCGTGCGACGAGCTTGGCGAAGGTGGATTTGCCGGCGCCCGTCTCGCCGACCAGCGCGATTGTCTCTCCGGGCGTGATGGTCAGGTCGAGATCACGCAGAGCCAGGGCGCCGTCCGGATCGCTGCCGTAGCGGAATGACACGTGGTCAAAGCGCAGCTCTCCGTCGATCCGGGGCAGCACGTCGGCATCGGGGGCATCGAGGATCTCCGGCTCCTCGGCCAGCAGGCCAAAGATCTTGTCCAGCGCCGCCATGCCCGACTGGTAGGTCGTGTAGAGCTGCGAGAGCTGCTGGATGGGGTCAAAGAAGTTGTTCAGGGCGGCGATGAAGGCGAACACCACGCCGGTCGAGGTGTGGCCGTTGATGGCCTCGATCCCGCCGATGACCAGGATCTCCACCGTGACCAGAGCCGACAGGAGCTCGACGGCGGGGAAGTAGGCCGCGTTGAGCCGCACCGTGGTCATGTTCGCATCGCGGTTCTCGTCGTTGAGGGCGCGAAAGGCCCGTATGTGCTGGCGCTCCTGTCCGAAGGCCCGGACGATGCGGATTCCGGACAGGCTCTCCTGCAGGTAGCCGGTGATCGAGGCGATCTTCTCGCGGGTGAGCCGGTAGGCGTCGGCCGAGGCAATGCGGAAGGCCAGCCCGCCCGCGGCGAGAAGGGGCAGGGCGAGGAAGGTCAGCAGGGCGAGGTGGAAGTCGAGGACGAGCAGGATCACCACGACGCCGATCAGGGTCAGGCTGGACTGGATCAGGGTGGCCAGGCCATCCTCGACCAGCTGGTCGAGCGCCTCGACGTCATTCGTCATGCGCGAGATGATCACCCCGGCCCGGTTGCGCGAGTAGAAACCGATCGACAGCGCCTGCAGGTGGGAGAACAGCTTCACGCGAAGGTCCTGCAGGGCCCGCTGCCCGACCCAGCCGACCAGGTACATCTGGGCGTAGGTGGCGATCCCGTAGATGATCGCCGAGGCGAGGAAGGCGACCACGACCAGATCAAGTGCACCCGTGTCGTGCTGGCGGATGCCCTGGTCGATGGCGATCTTGGCCAGCGGGGCGGGAGCCAGCGCCGCGCCCGTGGCCAGGACCAGGGCGAGGAACATCGCCGCCACCCGCCACCGGTAGGGGGCCAGCAGCTCGGCGAGGCCGCGCAACTTGCGACCGCGACCGCCCGTCTCCCTGAGCCGGCGGCGCAGGTCCAGCGAGCGGGCCCGCCGGGTCCGCTCGGCGGCGGTCTTGTCGGTGGCGCTCATCCGGCCAGCTCCGCGGGCTTGCGGTTGAGGAAGACCTGGTCGGGCATGCCCTTCTCGACGATCTCGCGGTAGAGGTCGGAGCGCTCGAGCAGCTCGGCGTGGGTCCCGTCGTCGGCCAACCGGCCGTCCTCGAGGACGATGATCCGGTCGGCCAGAGCGATCGTCGAGAGGCGGTGGGCGATGACAAATGTCGTACGCCCCGCCAGGACCTCGCCGAGCGCGGTCTTGATCTCCTGCTCGGTGGAGGCGTCGACCGACGAGGTGGCGTCGTCGAGGATGAGGATCCGCGGGTTGGCCAGGATCGCGCGGGCGATGGCGATCCGCTGGCGCTGGCCGCCCGACAGCGTGAGGCCGCGCTCGCCGATGCGGGTGTCATAGCCGTCGGGCAGGCGCTCGATGAAGCCGGCCGCCTGGGCCGCGGTGGCCGCGCGCACGACCTCGTCGCGACTCGCCTCCGGACGCGCGTAGGCGATGTTCTCGTGCACGGTGGCCGAGAACAGGAAGGGATCGTCATTGACGACGGCAATCGCGGCGCGCAGGCTCTCCAGCGTCACCGAGCGGACGTCGGCGCCGTCGATCAGGACGGCCCCCTCGTCGACGTCGTAGAGGCGGGGAAGAAGCTGGACGAGAGCCGACTTACCCGAACCCATGGCCCCGACAAGAGCGACGGTCTGTCCGGCCGGCACATCCAGCGTCACATCGCGCAGCGCTGGGTGGGCCGTTCCGGCAAAGGTCAGCCCGGCGCCGTCCAGCTGCACACGACCGTCCCCGGCCGGTAGCGCGGGCGCGCCCTCCGGCGAGACGATCTCGGGCTCCTGATCCAGGATCTGGAAGATGCGCGCGCCGGAGGCCGTTGAGCGCTGGGCGGCGCCCAGCATGTACCCGAGCGTCCGCATGGGGGAGATGAGCATGAGCAGATAGGCGTAGAAGGCGGTGAACGCACCCACCGACAGCGAGCCGTTCATCACGTCTCGGCCGCCGAAGAGCAGGATCGCGGCCAGGCCGAGGTTGGGCAAAAAGCTGATCAGCGGGCTGTAGAAGGCCTGGATGCGAGTGGCGCGCAGCTGCTGGTCGAACACCCGCTGCACCGTGTGACCGAAGCGCTCGAGCTGGCGCTCCTCCTGGGCAAAGGCCTTGACCACGCGCACGCCGGAGACGTTCTCCTCGGCATCGGCGGTCAGCTCGGCGATCCGCTGCTGGGCCTCCTGCATGGCCGGCCGGGACTTGTGCCCGTACAGGTTGGCGATCACGATCACGAAGGGGACCGGCGCCAGCGAGATGGCGGCCAGGTCAGGCTGGAGGATGAACATGGCCACCGCCGCCAGCAGGATGGTGACCAGCGATTGGGCGATGAAGATCAGCCCGTAGCCCAGAAAGAAGCGGACTGACTGCAGATCGACCGTGGCCCGGGACATGAGCTGGCCGGTCTGCTGGCGGTCAAAGAAGGACAGCTCAAGCCGCTGAAGCTGGCCGTAAAGCCGGTTGCGCAGGTCAAGCTCGACGCCGAGTGAGACCCGCCCGGCGATGAGACGGCGCAGCGCGCTCAGGACCAGGCGGACCAGCCCGGCAACGGTGATGGCGACGGCCAGGAGGATCAGCTCGGAGTGGTGATGGGCCCGGATGGCGTTGATGGCCACGCCGGTGAGATACGGGATGAGGACCGTGCCTCCGAGCGCTCCGAAGGCGAGCGCGAACGACCACGTGACACCCCTGCGGTAGGGCCGCAGAAAGCCGAGCAGTCGCCAGAAGGTAGACATACTTCAGAAAGGATAGTGGTGCGACGGAGGGGGTGGCGTCGCGTTCGCGGCCCACTCTCTGGCGGGCACCCGGCGGGCGTGTTCACGGGCCCGGGGGCGAGACCGCGACGTACTTGAACGGGTACGTGGGCGGGCGGTCAGCTTGGTGAGCGGGCTGCGGCCGAGGTCTGGGCCAGGCTGCGGCGCTGTCACGGGCAGCGCCGCTCGGACGCTCGGTATAGGGTCCCGCCCACCCAGTCCCGCCCACCCAGTCCCGCCCACCCGAGGAGAACCAGCTGTGGCCACCGTTCGTGAAGCGACCTTCGATCTGCTGCGCGCCCATGGCATGACGACGATCTTCGGCAACCCCGGCTCAACCGAGCTGCCGATGCTGGCCGACTTTCCGGACGACTTCACCTACGTGCTCGGTCTGCAGGAGCTGGTCGTGATGGGCGTCGCCGACGGTTACGCCCAGGCCACCGGGCGCCCCACCCACGTCAATCTCCACACGGCGCCCGGGGTGGGCAACGCCGTTGGCGGCATCTTCAACGCTCAGGCCAACAAGTCGCCGCTGGTCATCACCGCCGGTCAGCAGGTTCGCCCGCAGATCACCATCGAGGCGAATCTGACGAATCGCGACGCTGTCGTGGGACCTCAGCCGTACGTCAAGTGGAGCCATGAGCCGCCCCGCGCGGAGGATGTGCCCGGCGCGCTGGCCCGGGCGATCCATCACGCCATGCTCCCGCCCCGGGGCCCGGCCTTTGTCTCGATTCCGATGGACGACTGGGCGCAGGAGGTCGACGCCGACCGCGCCGGGCACGCGCTGGCCCGCCGCGTGACCGGTCGCACGGCCCCCGATCCCGAGGCTCTGACCGCGCTGGCCGCCCGGCTGGGCGCCGCCCAGCGCCCGGTCCTGGTCGCCGGTCCCGACATCGACGCCGCGGGTGGCTGGGAGGCCGCGGTCGCGCTGGCCGAGAAACAGCACCTGCCTGTGTGGGCCAGCCCGGTGACCGGCGGCTCGCGCATCGGCTTTCCCGAGAATCACCCCCAGTTCGTCGGGGCGTTACCCCCGGCCATCGGACCTGTTGCCGAGACGCTCAAGGAGCACGACCTGATCCTGGTCATCGGCTCCTCGGTGTTCCCCTACTACCCCTATATCCCCGGCCCGCTGCTCGGTGAGAACTCCGAGCTCGTGGCGCTGACCAGCGACCCCTCCGAGGCCGCCCGGGCGCCGATGGGCGAGGCGATCCTCGGCGATGTCGGCCTGGCCCTGGCCTCGCTGGTCGAGCTGGTGCCCGAGGCCGACCGCCCGCTGCCCGAGCCGCGGCCACCCCTGGGCGAGCCGCAGACCGCCGAGCCGCTCAGCGGCACCGAGGCGATGGCCGCCCTGGCCGACGCCTGGCCGCAGGACGGGATCGCGGTCGTCGAGGCGCCGTCGAGCACGATGGCACTGCGCAACCGGCTGCGCCTTTCCCAACCGGGCAGCTACTACTTCTGCGCCAGCGGCGGGCTCGGCTACGGAATCTCCGCCGGGGTCGGTGTCCAGCTCGCCCAACCGCAGCGACCTGTGGTCTGCGTCCTCGGCGAGGGCTCGGCGCAGTACGGCATCACCGCGCTGTGGACAGCAGTCGCCTACAAGGTGCCGGTCACGTTCCTCGTCCTGCGCAACAACGAATACATGATCCTCAAATGGTTCTCGATGCTCGAACAGGTCGAGGGCGCGCCGGGCCTCGACCTCCCCGGTCTCGACGTCGCCGCGGTGGCCCGGGCCTACGGAATGCATGCCGAGGAGGTCGAGGGCCGCGAGGCGCTGACCGTCGCCTTGCGCGAGGCGGTCGCCGCCCAGGATGGACCGCGTCTCGTCCAGGTCCCGGTTGCCTCCGGCATGTGGATTGACTGATGGCGCCACGCATCGCGCGGCCGGTCACCGCGCCCGGCCCCGAGACCCACGGCCGGCCCGCACCCGATCGTGCCCCCGACTGGGTGGCGAGCGGTACCCCGGCCGTCCTGCGCGCTCACCTCACCGAGGCTCTCGGCGCCGACCGCGTCCTGCACCGGGCCACCGACCTGGTCCGTTACGCCTCGGACGCCAGCCCGTATCGGCTGTTGCCGCAGGCCGTAGTAGCGCCGCGTGACGTCGAGGACGTAGTCAGGCTCCTGCGCACGGCGGCCGAGCTGTCGGCGCCGATCGTGTTCCGGGCGGGCGGGACGAGCCTAAACGGGCAGTCGCAGACGGATTCGATCCTGGTCGACGTCCGGCGTCACTGGCAGCAGGCCCGCGTCGAGGCCGACGGTGCCCGGGCTCGCGTCGCCCCCGGGGCCACGCTCGGCTACGTCAATCGTCTCCTACGCCGCTACGACCGCCGGCTCGGTCCTGATCCCGCCAGTACGAATATCGCCTGCGCGGGTGGGGTGATCGCCAACAACTCGGGCGGCATGCGCTGCGGTGTGGTCCAGGACTCCTACCAGACCGTGCGCGCGATGACCCTCGTGCTGGCCAACGGAGCCGTGATCGACACCGCCGGGCCCGACGCCGAGCAGCGCTTTGCCGAGGCTGCGCCCGAGCTGGCTGCCGGCCTGGGCGAGATCCGCGACACGATCCGGGCCGATCCCGAGCTCAAGAGCCGGATCTCGCGCAAGTTTCAGATCAAGAACACGACGGGCTATCGGCTCTGTGCCTTCCTCGACGCCGACAGCCCGCTGGAGATCTTCCGCCGTCTCGTCGTCGGCTCTGAGGGCACGCTGGCCTTCGTGGCCGAGGCGGTGTTCGAGACCGTGCCGCTCGGGCGGCACACCGCGCTGGCCCTGGTCGGCTTCGAGGACCTCGACAGTGCCGCTGCGGCCGTCGGGCCGCTCGTGGAGGCGGGCGCCACCGCCACCGAGCTCATGGTCGCCCCGACCCTGATCGCCGCCGCCTACAACATGCCCGGCGTCCCTGAGACGTGGAAGGAGCTGTCTCCGACCTCGGCCGCCCTGCTGGTCGAGTTTCGCGCCGACGCGCCCGAGAAGCTCCAGGCGTCCGAGGCGGCAGCGCGCGAGATCCTCTCCGGCCGACCCCTGATCGACGGCGAGGCGGCGATCCGGTTCACCCACGAGGCCGAGGAAATCGAGCTTCTCTGGCGGGTTCGAGAGGGCATGCAGGGCCTACTGGCCGCCGTGCGCGCACCCGGCGTGACGATGATCATCGAGGATGTGTGTGTGCCGCCGGCCCGGGTGGCCGAGGCCGCCCAGGACCTGCAGGCGCTCCTGACCAAGCACGGCTTTCTGCCCGGTCTGGCCGGGCACGCATCGGCCGGCAACCTGCATTTCATCCTCACCCCCAACTTCGGCGAGGCGGCCGATCTCGAGCGCTACGACGCATTCACGCATGAGCTCGTCGAGCTGATCATCGACAAGTACGACGGCTCGCTGAAAGCTGAGCACGGCACCGGTATCAACATGGCCCCGTTCGTCGCGCGTGAGTGGGGAAGCGAGGCCACGGAGTTCATGTGGCGGATCAAGCGGCTCGCCGACCCGGCGGGGATCCTCGCCCCGGGCATCATCCTCAACCACGACCCCGGGGTGCATCTGCGCAACCTCAAGAGCGTCCCCGAGATCGAGGCGGTGGCCACCAAGTGCATCGAATGCGGGTTCTGTGAGCCGGTGTGCCCGTCACGCAACGCCACAACGACACCCCGCCAGCGGATCGTCCTGCGCCGCGAGATGGCCCGCCAGCCCGAGGGCTCCCCGGTCCGCGAGGCGCTCCTAGCCGAGTACGCCTACGACGGGATCGACACCTGTGCGGCCGACGGGTCATGCGCGGCGGCCTGTCCCGTGGCGATCGATACCGGCCAGCTGATCAAGCAGCTGCGCGTGCGCACCCACGGCACCCGGGCCGAGCAAGCCGGGGCTCAGCTGGCCCGGCGCTACGCCGGCGTCGAGCGCGCCGCCCGGTGGGGACTGCGGGCCGGCGGCGTGGCCGCGAAGGCGATCGGCGACCGGCGCCTGGCCGCGGCGACCGAGGCGCTGAGCCGGCGGGCGACGGCCGGCGCTCTGCCCGCCTGGAGCGCGACCCTGCCCCGCAGCGCGCCGCCCCAGCTGCCTGACACGACCCGCGAGGGCGCGGCCGCGGTGTATCTGCCCGCCTGCCTGAACCGCATCTTCGGCCGGTCCCGGTCAGAGCCCGGTCGTCCCACGCTGCCCGAGGCGCTGGTCTCGGTCTCGGCCCGGGCCGGACTGCCGGTGTGGATCCCCGACGATGTGGCCGGCCACTGCTGCGGCGTTCCCTGGAGCTCCAAGGGTTACCGTGCCGGTCACGAGCATATGGCCGCCCGCACGGCCGCAGCGCTCAAGCGCTGGAGTGACGGTGGTCGTCTCCCCGTGGTCGTCGACGCCAGTTCGTGCACGCTGGGCATCGTGTCCGAACTCGAGACCGACGGTGTCACGGTGCTTGACTCGGTGGCCTGGGTGCATGATCACCTGCTTCCGCGGTTGCCGATCAGCGCGCCACGAGGATCGGTGCTCGTCCACCCGACGTGTGCCTGCACGCAATTGGGCCTGGCCGGCAAGTTGCGGGCGATCGCGCAGCGGTTGGCCGAGGAGGTCGTCGTCCCCGCCGGCACGACCTGCTGCGGCATGGCCGGCGACCGGGGCCTCTCCTATCCGGAGCTGCCCGCCTCTGCGCTCGAGGATGTGGTGCGCGAGATTGGCGGTCGCCGTTTTGACGGCGCGGTCTCGAGCAACCGGACCTGCGAGATCGCGTTGCACCAGATAACGGGTCACGCATATGATTCGATCGTGCTGATGCTGGAGGAGCGGACGCGATGAGCAAGACAGCGCGCGGGCTGACCCTGCTCGCGCTGCTCATTCTCGTGCTGGCCGGTGTGTCGCAGATGGGCGGCGCATCCTCGATCTCGGGAACGGCGACGGCCATCACGGGCACGGCCCGCACAGCGAGTACGTCGCCGGCGCCCACCACCCGCTATTCGCTCGTTCACGGCTGCTACCGGCTGCGCTCCGGCGGCCAGGAGGTCGCCGCCTCTGACGGTCCCTTCCGGATGCAGGCCGCGGCGCTGGGTACGTACCTGATCTACGGCGTTCACAACGATTTCCTCGGGCCGGCCCTGGTCCCGGTCAGCGCTTCCGGCCAGAGCACCCTGTGGCAGATCACGGGCAGTGCTCGGCAGGGGTTCGAGATGGTCAACGCGGCGAGTGGCAACGCTGCCGCGGTCAGGTTCGTTCCCGCCGCCGGCTGCGCCGTCTACCCGGAGGGCCAGGTGGATGCCGTCGGGCCGGCCTTCCGCGGCCCCAGCCCGACGGCCACCGTGTCCGGCACGATCGACGCCCACACCCACGTGACGGCGTTTGAGTTCCTGGGCGGCGATTTTCACTGCGGGCGGCCTTGGGACGCGTTTGGAATCCCGACCGCGCTGCCCGACTGCGCGCCGTATGAGACGGGCACCAACGGCCAGGTTGAGAGCTTCATCGATTACGGCCAGCCCGCCCACCCGCACGACACGCAGGGCTGGCCGACGTTCAGGGCCTGGCCGTCGCCGACCGACCTGGCCGAGGAGGGCGACTACTACACGGGTATCGAACGGGCCTGGAAGGCCGGGCTGCGGGTGATGGTCACCCAGCTCGTCGACAACGAGGCCCTCTGCACGCTCATGACCAAGCGCCACAACCCATGTAACGACATGCAGAGCGTGCACATCCAGGCCAAGGATCTCCGCGCCCTGCAGAACTACATCGACGCGCAGTCCGGGGGCCCGGGCACGGGCTTCTTCCGGATCGTCACCAGTCCCTTCCAGGCCCGCCAGGTGATCAACTCCGGCAAGCTCGCCGTCGTGGAGGGAATCGAGGTCTCAGACCTGTTCAACTGCGGCGAGTACCTGGGCGTTCCCAAGTGCAGCCAGGCCCAGGTCAGCGCCGGCCTCAAGGAGGTGCGCGGACTCGGCGTCAGCACCTTCTTCCCGGTCCACAAGTTCGACAACGCCTTCGGTGGCACCAAGATGGACGGCGGCGAGCTCGGGGTCCTTGTCAACGCCGGCAACCACCTGGAAACGGGCGAGTTCTGGCACATCAAGACCTGCACCGGGCCCGAGCATGACTCCACGCAGTTGACCTCCCTGCCCGTCGGGGGTCTGAGCACGATCCTCAACGGCGCGGCCGGTCAGACGCTCCTGCCCACGCTGCCGGCGATCCCGTCCGGGCTGCATCGCCGCCGTGCGATCAGCGCCCAGGGTCAGCTGCCCGTTTATCCCCCGCCGCCACACTGCAACACCCGCGGACTGACCTCGCTGGGCGCCTACCTGATCGACAACATGATCAAGCAGCATTTCATCGTCGAACTCGACCACATGGACGCGCTCACCGCCGACAACACGCTGAGCCTCCTTGAGACTCACCACTACTCCGGCGTCATCTCCGCGCACAGCTGGGACTCGGCCCCGGAGAACACGCGGATCTACAACCTGGGCGGGTTCGTGACCCCGATCGCGGGAGCCTCACCGGCGTCGTTCATCGCCCAGTGGAAGGCCGGCCTGGCCGTCCGCAACCGTCGCTTCTACAACGGCGCCGGCTTCGGCTACGGCGCCGACATGAACGGCCTGGCCGAGGAGAGCGCGCCCGACACCACCAGCCCGATCCCGTATCCGTTCACGTCCTTCGACGGCAAGGTCACGTTCACGCGCGAGCAGTGGGGTCAGCGCGTGTTTGACCTCAACAAGGACGGGGTGGCCAACTACGGCATGTTTGCCGATTGGCTGCAGGAGCTCTCCCAGCTCACCAACCGGGCCATGGTCGCCGATATGTTCCACGGCGCCGAGGCCTACTTGCAGATGTGGGAGCGCGCCTACGGCGTCCCCGCGACCAGCTGTCGGCCAGCGGCCGGCCGGTTCACCCGGGCGGGTCTGGGTGCGCTGCGGCTCGGGGCCAGCGTCCCGTCGCTTCTCTATGCCGCCGGCCAGCCCACGGCGCGTCCCGGCCGCTCCTACCGCTACTGCGTGACCGGTGGCGGTGGCCAGGCCGCCGTGTTCGGCGCGCGTCAACACGTCGCCTTCGTGGCCAGCCGTGCGGCCGGAACCCGCGCGGGGCGGTGGCATCCCGGGAGTCGGGTTCGGTCCCGGCGCCTGCGCCGCGCGGCCCGCTCGCTGGGCGGCGGCCTGTGGTTGGGTCACCGCTTGCGCAACGGGACCCGGTTCGTGTATCGGCTGCGGGGTGGGCGGATCGCCTGGGTTGGAGCGGTCAACGCTCACGACGCTGCGCGAGTGAGCCGGCTGCGCAGCGACGTGCGCGCCGCCGGCCTGCGGTGAACGAGTACGCGATCGCCGCCACGACCGCTGCGGTGCGGTGAGCGACAGGCCGCCACCGCCCCCGGTCGGTCTGTGCGACAGCTGCGTGCACCAACAGGTGGTCCACACCACACGCGGGTCGGTCTTCTCGCTGTGCCGCCGCTCCCGCGACGAGCCCGAGCGCTTCCCGCGCTACCCGCGGCTGCCCGTGACACGGTGTCCGGGCTACGAGCTGGGCCGGGGGTCTACTGAGGGGGAAGCGGACTGAGGACGAGCAGATCGCTGCCGTCCTGGGCCTGCTGGAGCTGCTCGGAGAACAGACCCCGCCCGGTGATCACATCGACGAGCCCGGCCTCTTTTGCCCGGGGCATCTGGGCCACCGTCGGGGGAAATTCCTCGGGGAGGGTGAAGGACAGCGGCTGGGCGAGCTGCGCCGACAGCTCCTGGCGTCCGAACAGCACGGCGACGTCGAGGGGCTTGCCCGTCGTCGCGGTCTTGGTGGGCAGGGACCGGCTGAGCTGGCTGGTCTGTGTGGTGTGGCCAGGCGGGAGGATGGCCACCACGTTGTTGACGCCGCTGATGTATCGAAACGTGTACAGGGCCAGTTCGAGCGCCTCACGGCGGAGGAGCAGCAGGCGGTTGGTCGACGGTGTCCCTACCCCGATGGCGCAGTTCTTGCCGCCGATTCCGCACAGGTTGTAGGCGATCGTGTTGCCGGGCAGGAGCGCGACCTGCCCCGATGCGGCCGTCTCCTTGATCGCCACCTGAAGGCCGCTGCCGGGGCTGGCGGTGGTTCCGTTGGCGGCGGCCGCCGCGGCGGCGGATTGAGCCGCGTTGCTCTCGAGGTTGACCACCGTGACCACGGCCAGCTGGTCGACGCCGGAGATCCGATACTGCGGGGCGATGTGATCGGCGATGTCCCGGGCACCCAGCGCGCCCCCCTCCGGCGGCCTCCATTGCGACCAGGCGACGCTGGCGCGGGGGCCGCCGCCGCCTCGGCCGGCGGCGGCCAGACCCAAGGCAATGAGCAGTGCGGCCACCGCAAGCCCGGCCAGCGCTCCGGTCGCGATGCGAAAGCGGTGGGTGTGCGGTGAGGTCAGAGCCGGGACGGAGCGCGTTCGCGTCGCGGAGGCGGATTCCGAGTGGGGCAGGGAACCGTCCATCGCCTGGTCGTCGGCGGAAGTGGCGATGCGTTTGTCACTCATACCTTGGGCCACGTCGCGGGGTCCATCAGATCGAGTTCGGGGCGCACGAGCTCGACGCTGTCGAGCAGGTCACCCACCTCGTCGCCGTGCAGCTCCTTGCGCTCGATCAGCGTGTCGGCGATCTTCTCCAGCCCGGTGCGGTTGCCGGCCATCAGCGCGTAGGCGGTCACGTAGGCCTGGCCGAGGATCTGGGCGGCGGCCCGCTTCTTGTCCGGATTGCCGAGCACGGCCCCGACCGGATTGTCACCGAGCATCCCCGGGCTGCCGGCCCGGTTCATGATGGCCGAGCCGATGCGCTCGAGCCGATTGAGAACCGCGTCGACATCCTCGTCGGGCTCCATGCTGGCCGCGATATGCACCGGACCGGGCCCCATGGCCCAGATCCCCACCATCGCCGCCGCGGTGGCGGTCGCGCTGGCCACATCGCCGCTGACCCCCTGGCTGTTCTCGCCGTAGAACACGTGCTCGGCGGCCATCGCGCCCAGGGTCATGATCAGGCTGCCCATGACCCGGCTGCGGAAATGGGAGAACCGCTCGTCCTTCTCCATGCTCTGGTAATGCCCTAGCGAGCCGCCGCGTTTGCGGATCGAGAGGCGGGTGGACAGGATGTCCTTCTCCAGGTAGACGTGGCCGGCGGCGGCGTGGCCCGCCTCATGGATGGCCACCGCGCGGGTCTCCTCCTGGATGTACTCGATGTTCTGGGCGGTGCCCGTCTCCACGGTGGTCATCGCCTCGACGATGTCGCGCCAGGCAAACTCCCTCCGGCCCTCGGTGTGGGCGATGGTCAGCGCCATCGAGCAGCATTGCTCGATCATCGACGGCGAATACCCGTTCGTGATCCGGGCGAGCTCGTCGCGGCGGCCATCGGTGTCGAGATCGGGTTCGTGGTCGACCTTGCCCAGGTACAGGTCGAGGATGTCCAGGCGGTCGTCCTTGGTCGGTGTGCGAAACCAGATGTGACGCCCCATGCGTCCCGGTCGCGTCAGGGCCGGATCGAGCACCTCGATGGGGACGTTGCACGCGCCGATGAAGTAGATCTGCTCCTGGCGGGGGCGCGGCGGGCGCAGGCGCAGACGCAGCCCGCCGAGCTTGGCGGGGACGACGAACATCGCGTCCAGGAACGTGTTGACCCGGTTGGTGACGAACTTGCGCAGCAGCGGCGGCTCGTCGATTCCGTCCATGACGATGAGCAGCTGGTTCAGCGCCATGCCGCCGCCCATCCCTCCGCCCATGCCGAACCCGGGGTACAGCCGGCTGATCCGCTCGTTGAGCCGCGAGGCCACCGTGGGCTGGGCACCGGGAGATTCACCGCGCTGGGCGAACAGCCGGTCACGCCAGGCCCGGGACTCGAGCACGAGGTCGCCGCTCGAGGTGAGACTGCCGTTGGGGCCAAAGAAGTTGAAGTCGTGAATCGTGGACGGCTCGGAGCCGGTGGCGCCAAAGCCGCCCTGCAGAGCCTGGCGGCGCATGCCCACAGCGTCGATCTCGTCAATGAACACGATGCACTGCCCGCCCCACTTGGCGGCCAGCTTGCGCGCCTTGCGGGCCAGGAACTGGACCGTGATCGCGTCCATCCCGATGAACATGCCGGCAAAGCCCGAGCCCGGAATGGTCACGAACGGGCAGTTGAAGTTGGTGGCGATGGCCTTGGAGATCATCGTCTTGCCCGTGCCCGGGGCGCCCAGGAAGAGCAGGCCGCGCTCGCGTTTGCCGCCGGCGCGCTCGAACTCCTCCCCGGACTGCCACAACGTAATCACGCGGGTGATCTCCTCCTTGGCCTCGGCCTGGCCGCGCACGTCGTCGATCTTCACTCCCCAGCTCGCGTCGCCGGGCTCATAGCCGCGGATCTGACGTACGGCGAAGAACAGAAACGGGCCGAAGAAGATGGCGAAGTTGATGAAGAAGAGCAGCGGCAGCTGGACGAAGACAAGCGCCAGCTGGGGGAGTTGAGACGGCGGGAAGATGGTCTTCAGGCCCGAGAACGGATTGAAGAACGGCGCGCTCACCCCGCCCAGCGCGAGCATGAGCTGGCAGAGGGCCAGCAGCAGGAGCACGATCGCGATGTAGATCGGCAACCGACGGAACTTCCCGCGCCAGAACCAGTAGCGGCGCCGGGCGACGATGTCCTCCGCCTTGAGCGCGTTGTCGACGCCGTAGAGACTGGGGGAGGGGATGAGCTTGCGGGTCACCACCTCGACGAGGCCGCGGAACATGATCACCGCGACCACCGTGATAATCAGGGCGGCGGCCAGCCCCAGGTGGTTCGAGTCATAGAGGACGAGGAAGAACGCGGGCGCGGTCAGCAGCGCCACGAACGTGGCGGCACGGGTCAGCCGGCGCCACTCCTGGGCCAGGACCGCGGCATGTTCGTTTATCGGCCCCGGCATCCGCGGACTCTCATCGGCATACGCCATGTGACTTCCTGAGGGTACAGGGCCGGCGGCCTCTCGACGCCTCTCCGGCGGCCATGCGAGCGCTGCCCGGAGGCGGGTTGGGGCGCCCAGAGCCCACTCGAAGAGATTTCGTGCCCATAGCGGTCACTTTTTCTCTTAGAGTGGCGGCCAGCTCGTCGATGCCGCGCCCCGATCCGACCTTTTCCGACGCCACGGTCAACCCGTGATCTCGGTCCCGGACCACCCAGCGCGCGCGACCCCGGCCCCAGCGAACGCGACCCCGGCCCCACCGCGCGCGACCCCGGCGCCAGCGCGCGCGACCCGGGCCACCGCGAGGGCGGCCCGGGATCGCGAACGGCCCGGGGCTCAGAGGTTGAGCAACGCGGGGTTGTTGAGGAGCTGCTGAACGATGTTGAGCACGCCGGTCAGGGTGTTAGACAGCGGCGAGCCCGAGTTGAGCAGGTTGGACAGCGAGCAGAGCAGGTTGCCCAGCAGGTTGCCGGGCCCCGACTGGGCGTCGATGTTGAGCACCACCTGGTTGAGGTGGACCTTGAGGCCGAGCAGGTTGAGGTCCAGTGGCCCGAGAGTCAGATGCAGTATCGGACAGGTGGCCGCCGCAGAGCCCCGGATCGCCCCGGTCAAGGCGCTTGACGGCAGGGCAGCGGGCAACGCGACCTGGCGCGCCTTGATCGTGCGTGTGCCGAGCTTTCCGGTCAGGGTGCCCAGCGCATAGGTCTTGCCGCTGCGGGTCACGAAGCGGGTCACGGTGAGGTGACCGTTGAACGCCTTGCCGTTGTGGGCCTTGCCGGTGACCGGCACGTTCTTCATTGAGGTGGCGGTGGTGGTCGTAGCCGCGCTGGCGGCAACGGGCGCGGCGAGCAGCGTCGCGCACATGGCGGCAAGCACCATGACTGCCTTACGTATCTTCATCAATTCCCCCTATGGATTGACGACTGTGGGTTTGGACTTGCCGCCCGGAGCAGCCCTTCACACCGGGCGATTGGACGCTCGCCGGCCGTAAATGGAGGTCTGGATCAGCCTCCAACCGAGCGCACTGGCTCGTGTTCTACATATGAGCTCCTCCTCCGGTTAGCTCGATATCCAGGTGCTACCGCATTCCACTCGCCCGGAAACCCGGTCCCATGCCCCAGTCGACGCAGACCACTCGCCCGGAAACCCGGTGCCATGCCCCAGTCGACGCAGACCACTCGCCGGCAAACCCGGTGCCATGCCCGGGCAGCGGCTAGGTTGGCCACAGCATGGGAACCGTCATCGCACAACGGGTCGGTCGCCTCACCCTGCGCCGGGCGACGCTGGCCGTGGCCGCCGCGGTCCTGGTGGGCGCGATCCTGCGCCTGATCTGGCCGGCCGACATGGAGTACAAGGGCGACGAGCGATTCCTGTTTGCCCACGCCACGGGTTCTGACCCCTTTCCGTGGCTGGGACAGAAATCGGGCGTGGGGACCGTCAATCCCGGGATGGGCATCTGGGTGTACTCGCTGATGGCCAAGGGGCTGGGCCTGGCCAGCCCCGTGCAGCTGGTCCGCGGAGTCATGCTGCTCAACGTCATAGCCCTCGTCG
>JAXDGI010000101.1:0-20483 GCA_034665145.1 Solirubrobacteraceae bacterium | reverse complement strand
GACGGGGGAGCCACTCGAGGTGGTCGGCCAACTGCTGCCGCTCGCCCCGACTCCGTCCGACCTCCCCTGGACGGTGCAGAACCTCCGCTTCTGCAACTGGTGCGATCAGCTCGCCCCGAAGGACCTCAACGACTGCCCGCACTGCAGCCGGCGCATGGAGCCCCTGGGCTCCTGAGCGTCTCCCGACGCCGCCGTATGGTCTTTCCGTCCCGCAGGCCGAGGGCCGCAGTGGTGGCCGCGGCCGCCGTGATCGCCCTGGGCGTGACCGCCTGCGGCACCGCCGGCTCCAACACCACCGACACCTCCGGCGCGCCCCCCTTCACGGTCCCCAACGCGGCCGCCGTCACCAACGCATCGGCCTCCTCGACGACGTCGAGCAGCTCATCCAGCACCACGACCTCGAGCACCTCGGCCGCGACCGCTCCGACGGGCACGAGCGGGGCCGCCGCCCCGGCCGCCACCACTCCCGCCCCCTCCTCGGCGGGGACCGCCACCGGCGGATCCCCGTCAGGCGGAGCGGGTACGGGTGCGGCCAGCGGCGGGTCGGGCGCGGGCGGGGGCACCGGGAGCAGCGGCGGCGCGGGCCTGGGCTCGGCGTTCTGCCAGCAGAACCCGGGCGCCTGCTGAGCAACGCCGCCCGGCCCCCCGGGCGCCCGGCTGGTTGGGGCCCCGGCCGCCCGGCCCCCCGGCCGCCCGGGCGCCCGGCTGGTTGGGGCTCTGGTCGACCCGGCCGCCCGACTGCTCGGCCGGGGGCAGCGGGCACGCGGGCAGCGGGCACGCGCGGACGCAGGCAGCGGGGACCCGGCAGCGGGGACCCGGCAGCAGGGACCCGGGCAGCGAGGCCGCCGGATCCGGTGCGAATCGGGAACCTCCGTCTATTAGTTGCCATATATGCAACTTTGGGACGGACCAACGCCCCGCGCGGGCCGGCGAACACGGATCCTCGCCCGCCCGCCCCGCGACGCGACCCGCGCACACGGATCCTCGCCCGCCCGCCCGCCCGGCCCGGCCCGGCCCGGCGAAGACGGACGCTCGCCCGCGCCTAGCGCCTAGCGCCGCGGCGCGTGCACGTACTTCTTGGGGTACGGGGTGTTCACGACCTCGGTCGCCGTGTACTCGACCCGTGTGCCCGTGTAGTTGCACTTGTACTGCTGGCTCTTTCCGACCGACAGCTGCGCGGTCTGGCCGGCAGCGGCGTTCTTGCAGTTGGCCCGCCGACTCTGACGGTAGGCGAACTTGGTCGGGCTCAGGTTGTAGGACAGCACGGGCGCCCAGGTTGGCACGGTCAGGGCGATCACCTGACCGGCCTTGATGGGCAAAGCGGTGAACTGGGTGAACGTCGGCGGCAGCGACATCGGCTCCTGGAGCACCTGGCCCAGAAACGGGGTCACGTGGAACATCTGGCTCTGGGCGGCCACCGTGTAGGTGTTGTTGCGCGCGGGTTTGAGCACTGTGAGGGCCAGCTGCGGGGTCCCGCCGTATTTCGCGTTCAGCGTCTGCAGGAAGCTGCGCTCGGTGCTGGCCGACGAGGACAGATTCGACAGCCCGACGGTGAAGGAGACGATCCACCCGTCGTGCTTGGCCGTGATCGGATACTTGATGCCGTCGCTGATCGTCTGGATCGCGGTGGTCCTGGTGAGGATGATGAAGCACTGCGCGGGCGCGACACCCTTAGGGCAAACGGGCGCGACGACCGGCGAGGGGGTCTTGCCCAGCTCGATGATCTGCGCGGAGGCAGCGGCCGGGATCAGAGTCAGGGCGACCGCGGTCAAACCGGCCACCAGCAGCGAGAATCGTTTCATCATCATTCCCTTCTCAACACTCCATGGAGCCGGCAGTTGCGGCCCGGCGCTCTTCCCAGGCGCCAGCCGCCCGGCGCGGGGGGGCTGGGATCTCCGCACCCGTGAGTCGGCTAGAGCTTAGAGACGTTGACGGCCTTCGGACCCTTCGGTCCGGCCTCCTCCTCATATGAGACCTTGGCTCCCTCGGCCAGCGACCGATACCCGTCGCCGCCGATGCCGCTGAAATGAACGAACAGGTCGCGACCTCCGTCGTCGGGGGTGATGAACCCGAACCCCTTCTCGTCGCTGAACCACTTGACAGTACCCGTTGCCATGGACTCCCCTTCGGCGCCTAGGACCTTTCCGGGGCCCCTAAGCCCCGATCTGACGCGGAAAACGTACCAGTCCGCGCTGGCCAGCGGGGAGATCGATCGCCCGGCCTGAAAAAGGGCTCACGACCGCGCCGGGCCACCTCCCGTGTGCCGGGCCACCCGCCCCCGGCGCAGCCGGGATCAGCGCCCGTTGAAGGTGGCCTTGCCGGGACCTTGCTCGAGGAACGTCCGCACGGCGTTCTGAAGGTCCTCGGTGGCGAACAGGTCGCCGGCCACGCGCCCCACGCGCTCGTTGGCCAGCTCCACTCCGCCTTCGAGGTAATCGTGGATCACCTGTTTGGTGGCGGCGTGAGCCAGGGTCGGCCCCGTGGCCAGATCGGAGGCCAGTGCCCGTGCGGCGGCGTCAAAGCCCTCGTCTGGGAGCACGCGATTGACGACGTTCCAACGCTCCATCTCGGCGGCGGAATAACGCCCGCCGGTCATGACGAATTCCCTGGCCCGTCCGCTCCCGGCCCGCTCGGCCAGGCGCTGGGTGCCGCCCATCGCCGGTGTGAGGCCGATGACCCGTTCCACGAGTCCGAAGCTGGCTGATTCGGCGGCGAGAATGAAGTCGCAGGCTAGCGCGAGCTCGAAGGCCCAGGTCAGACACAGCCCATGGGCGGCGAACACCGTGGGGCAGGGCAGCCGGTCCACACGGCGGGCCAGCGAGACCAGCTCGTCGAAGGTCTGGCGGGCCTCATCGGGTCCATCGAGGGCGGCGAACAGCGAGACGTCGACCCCCCCGCTCACCACCCGGCCCTCGGCGCGGAAGAGCACGGCCCGGGGCGACTCGCGTTCGACCTCGTCCAGGGCGGCGATCAGCCCGGCCTGCAGCGCGGCATCAAACAGGTTCAGCGGCGGGGCGTCGACGGTGACGACGGCCAGGCCGCCGTCCCGGTCGACCCGCACGGGGGCCTCGGTGCTCATCGCAGCTCGCCGGCCACGGCAGCGATCTCGTCGGGATCGCCCGGGGCCGGAGTCCAGGGCAGCTTGAGCGGATCGTTGGCGTAGCGAGGGATCACGTGGATGTGGAGATGAAACACCGTCTGCCAGGCCGCCGACCCGCAGCAGTTGAGCAGGTTGACCCCGTCGGCGCCGAGACGCTCGGTGACCTGGCGCGCCATCCGCTGGGCAGCGAGGATCGTGGCCTGAAGGTCCTCGGGCGCGGTCTCGAGCACGTTGGCCGAATGGGCTCGGGGGATGACGAGGAGATGACCCCGCGTACCGGGGTTGATGTCCATGATTGCCACCGTGCGCTCATCCTCGGCCACGATTTCCGCAGGCAGCTCTCCGGCGATGATCTTGCAGAACAGGCAGTCGGGGTCGCGCATGGCGGCCAGCTTATCGGCCGCCCCCGCCGACCAGCTGGCGGGCGTAGCCGATCGCCTCCTCCGGCGAGCTGACTTCGCCGGCGTAGGCCGCCTCGGTGAGCTCGTGCAGCAGTTCACCCAGCTGCGGGCCGGGCCGGATGCCGAGGGCCTGGCTGAGCTCGTCGCCCCGGACCGGGGCGCGGGGCGGATCCTGTGACCAGGCCAGCGCCTCGGGCAGGATCTCCCGGGCCAGCTCGAGATGGCGGGCGATGGCCCCCTCAGCGTTGTCGCCCCGCGTGGCGAGACGGTCGGCGACGCTGAGGGCGGTGACGTCAACGGCGACGGGCGAGCATGCCTCGAGATAGCGGTAGACCTCGCGGCGCTCGAGCGGCATGTGGTGCACGAGGAAGCCGAGGCGCAGATGGTGGCGGGTGAGTGCGGCGACATGCTGGCTGAGCCGCTCACTGACCCGCAGCCGGCCGAGGATCTCGGTCACCACGCCCGCGCCCGTCTCGTCGTGGCGCATGAACGTGATGCGTCCTTCGGCGCTTTGCGCCCGCGTCTGCGGTTTGGCGATGTCATGCAACAGGGCACCGAAGCGCAGGGCCTGCCCGCGGGTGAGCTCGTTGGCCAGGGGCCGGGCCAGAAACGCGCTGAGTTGATCGCCGACCTCGCTGAAGACCGCCCCGGGGTCGCCCTCGAGCGAGATCGTCTCGGCCAAAACGGCGCGCGTGTGGGCGAGCACATCGAGGTGGTGAAAGCGACTCTGCTCGATTCCCTCCAGGGCGACCAGCTCGGGCAGCACCACCGCGGTCGCCCCGACGGCGTCCATCAGCTCGAGCCCGGCGAGGGCCCGGTCGCTGGCGATCACGCGCCGCAACTCGGCGAACACGCGTTCAGGGGCGACGGTGCGCAGGCCGCCCGCGGCGTGGGTGGCCAGGGCGGCCGTGTCGGGCTCGACGCTGGCCTCGAGTTCGACGGCCAGCCGCGCGAGCCGCATCACCCGCAGCGGGTCGTCGGCGAAGGCCTGAGCCGACACCGTCCGCAACCGGCGCTGTTGGAGATCGGCGACCCCCCCGGTGGGGTCGAGCACGGCTGGCTCGCCCCATAACGGCTGGGCTAGCGCGTTGACGGTCAGATCCCGGCGCCTCAGGTCGGCCTCGATCGAACCGCCCGCAACAACCATGAGGTCAACCTGCCAGTCGCGGGCGTGGGCGACCACCCGCCAGGCGCCAAACGTCTCCGACAGGGCAAAGGCAAAGCCCCCGGCGGTGCGAGCGAGGTCACGGGCGACCGGCTCCAGCGCGGCGGCGTGGCTGACCGCGACGACGACGTCGTAGTCGGTGGTGGCGCGGCCGAGCAGCCGGTCGCGCACCGCGCCGCCGACCAGCCACGCGGGCACGTCCAGGCCACCGAGGGCATCCAGCGGCTGTCCCACTCAGGTCTCCTCGCCGGCCACCGGCTCGCCGTCGCGGTGGTAGCGGCGCACGACGCGGGCCGAGATGCCGCACAGCACCTCGTGCGGGATCGAGTCGATGCGCCGGGCCAGATCCTCGACGGTCTGGCGCTCGTCACCGTCGCGGCCGATGAGCGTGGCCGTCGCCCCCGGAACCACATCCGCAGGGAGGGGGGAGCCCAGGTCGGCGGTCACGTTATCCATGCTGACGGTTCCGATGAGAGGAAAGCGCTGTCCGGCGATGAGCACGTCGCAGTTGTCGGTCAGCGCCCGTCGGATACCGTCGGCATAGCCGATCGGAACCGTGGCCACCCAGGTGTCGGCGTCGGCCACGAACCGCCGCCCATAGCCGACGCTCTCGCCCGCTGCCGCCGGCTTGACCGCCGCCACGTACGAGCTCAGCTCCAGCGCCGGCTCGAGTCCGTAGTGCTCGGGCGCGGCGTTCATCGGATCGCAGCCGTGCAGGGCGATGCCACAGCGGACCATGTCGTAGTGGCTCGCCGGCTCGCTGACGGTGGCGGCGCTGTTGGCGGCGTGGGCCACGATCCCGGCCTGCCGCCGGCGCATCTCCGTCACGAACGGAGCAAACACCTCGAGCTGCGCCCGCATGAACTCGGGATCATCGTCGGCGGTGGCAAGATGGGTCATCGCTCCCGCCAATCGCAATGGCGAGTCGGGCGCCAGGAGCCGGTCGGCCACGGCCAGGGCCTCGGCCACCCGGCGCGTGCCCAGCCGTCCCATGCCGGTGTCGAGCTTGACGTGGACGTCGACCGGCTGGGTGGCCACCCGGGAGACGGAGTCCACGAAGTCATCGCTCCAGGTCACGAGGGCGGCGCGCGTCTCGAGGGCCAGTGGCAACTCCTCGGCGCTCACCGCGCCCATGATGAGCACCGGAACCGAGAGCCCGGCCGACCGTAGCTCGGCGGCCTCGAGGACCGTGGCCACGGCCAAGCTGTCGGCGCCGGCGGCCAGAGCGGCCCGGGCAGCCGGAACGGCGCCGTGGCCGGAGGCGTTGGCCTTGACGACGGCGCAGAAGCGGGTGCCGGGCGCCAGGAGCGCGCGCAGCACGGTGACGTTGCGCTCGATCGCCGCCAGGTTGATGCGCGCCAGTGCGCGCAGGCTCATCTCAGCCCTCCTGGCGGGCCTCGGGAAGCGCCTCGATCACATCGCGGGCGATGACCCCCTCGGTACCGATCCGGCGGGCGGCGACCTGCCCCGCCCGTGCGTGCACGATGACGGCGGCGCAGGCGGCTTCGAATGGATCCATCCGCTTGGCCAGGAAGGCGCCGGTCACTCCCGAGAGGACGTCGCCGGTGCCGGCGGTGGCCAGCGCGGAGGCCCCGCCGGGGCTGACCGCCACCCGCCCCGAGGGGTCGGCCACGAGCGTGTCGTCGCCCTTGAGGACGACCACGGCCTGGGCCAGCTTGGCCGCCTCCCGGACCGAGGCCAGCCGGTGGCGCTCGATCTCCTGGCTCTCGCGCCCGAGCAGTCGGCCGAGCTCGCCGGCGTGCGGGGTGAGCACCGTCGCCGCCGGGCGGTCGGCCAGGGCGGCAAGATGGTCGGCGTGGGCGTTGAGGCCGTCGGCGTCGAGCAGCAGGGGCAGCGCGGCCGTCCGGGCCAGATCGCGGACCAGGGCCACCGTGTCCGGGGCGCGGCCGATCCCGGGCCCGAGCACGAGGGCGCCCGACCGCTGCGCCCGTTCTCGGACGGTATCCGCGCCGGCGGTGAGCAGAGCGCCGTCGGCGTCGGGGAGCGGCACGCTCATCACCTCGAGCAGTCGCAGCTCGAAGACGACGTTGAGTGAGGCGGGCACGAGCGCGGTCACATACCCGGCGCCGGCCCGCATGGCCGCCTCGGCGGCCAGGCACGGCGCGCCGGTCAGGCCGAGCGAGCCGCCGCAGACGAGCACGCTGCCGGCGGCGAACTTGGTCGACTCGCGACCGCGACGGGGAATCGCATCCAGGATCGCGGGGCCGATCAGGCCCGTGGCCGGCGTGACCGGAGCCCCGGCCGGAATGCCGATGTCGATCACCTTGACGTCGGCGGCGAACTGCTTGCCCGGGGCAATGCAAAGCCCAGGCTTGGCCGCGTGGAAGGTGGCGGTGGCCACGGCCCGCACCGCGTCCCCGGCGACCTCGCCGGTCGAGGCGTCGACTCCCGACGGGACGTCACAGGCGATGACCACCGCTCCCTCTGACGCGGCCGCGTTGATGGCGGCGATGGCGGCGGCCGCGGGCTCGCGGGGCGCGCCCGAGAAACCCGTGCCGAGGATGGCGTCGACGACCGCCCCGGCACCGCGCAAGGGCGTCCCAGCAAAGGGGTTTGGGGCCGGACCGGGCAGCCGCTCGAGGTTGGTGCGCGCGTCACCGCGCAGCTCCCCGGGGTCGGCGAGGAGCAGCACGTCGACCTCGCGCCCGTGCCCGCGCAGAAGCCGGGCCACGACGAGACCGTCGCCGCCATTGTTGCCCTTGCCGCAGACGACGACGACCCGCCCCACGGGCGCGCGTGCCATCACCAGCTCCGTCAGCCCCGCGCCGGCCCGCTCCATCAGCTCTGCGCCGGGGATCCCGAGCTGTTCGATCGCCCATGCGTCCGTTGCCCGCTGCTGGTCGGCATCGGGCAACGCCTGCCACCACTGCGGAAGCGAAGTCACGGCCGGGAGTTACCCGCGGTCCGGCCGTCGGTCATCACCACTGGCGATGGCCACGGCGGCCGCCTCGCGCCCGGTATGCGTGAGCGAGATGCTCAGCTCGACGGCCAGCTCCGCCGCGCGCGCGGCCACGGCACCGTGCAGGCGGACCTGCGGCGGTCCGCCGGCCGAGACAACCTCGACATCGCGGAAGTCCCAGGCCTCGAGGCCCAGCGCCTTGGCCACCGCCTCCTTGGCGCAGAATCGCGCCGCCAGGTGCTGGCCGGGACGGGCGCGCGAGGCCGCGTAGGACCGCTCGCCATCGGTGAACAGACGCGCGGCCAGACCTGGGCGCCGGCCCAGAGCCCGCTCGAGGCGCTCGACATCGAGCAGATCGATGCCGACCGAGTGGTGACCCACGGCCCCAGCGACCCCCTCCGCCGCCGTCACTCGACGGTGACGGTCTTGGCCAGGTTCCGCGGCTGGTCGACGTTGAGGCCACGGCGGCGGGCGATGGTGTAGGCCAGCAGCTGCAGCGGGATCACGGCCAGCAGTGGCGCGAGCATCCAGTCGGTCTGCGGAATCCGGATGACCTCATCGGCGTGCTCGCCGATGTCCAGATCGCCCTCGGTAGCCACCGCGATGACCCGCGCCCCCCGGACTCGCACCTCCTGCATGTTGGAGATGACCTTGTCTCGCACCGGGGACTCATTGGCCACCACGACCACCGGCGTGTTGGTGTCCAGCAGGGCGATCGGTCCGTGCTTCATCTCCCCCGCGGCGTAGGCGTCAGTGGCGATATAGGAGATCTCCTTGAGCTTGAGCGCCCCCTCCAGGGCGACCGGAAGTCCGATGTGGCGCCCGAGATAGAGAAAGAACGGCGCCGAGTGATGGGCCTCGGCCACGGCCTCGATGGTGGCGATGTCACGCTCGAGCAGCTCGGCGATCATGTGCGGCAGGCGCTTGAGATCGGAGATGATCGGTTTGAGCTGCGCCCGGTCCATCGTCGCCCGCACCTCGGCCAGACGCAGCGCGATCAGGTACATGGCGGTGATCTGGCTGACAAACGTCTTGGTCGCCGCCACGCCGATCTCCAGGCCCGCCCGGGTGTAGAGAACGCCGTCAGCCTCGCGCGTGATCTGCGATCCCATCATGTTGGTCACTGCCAGCACGGCTGCGCCGCGTTCGCGAGCGGTACGCATGGCCACGAGCGTGTCAAGTGTCTCACCCGACTGGGAGATCCCGATGACCAGGTCGTCGGGCCCGACGACGGGATTGCGGTAGCGATATTCAGAGGCGACATCGACGTCGACCGGAACCCGCGACCACTCCTCGATCGCGTAGCGGCCGATCAGCCCGGCGTGGTAGGCGGTGCCGCAGGCCACGATCACGACTCTCCGCACGCGCCGGAGTAGCTCGTCATCGATCCGGCCCAGATCACCGAGGTCAATCCCCCAGCCGCGGGCGGCGCGCTCGCCAATCGTCTCCGCGACGGCGTCAGCCTGCTCGTGAATCTCCTTGAGCATGAAGCTCTCATAGCCCTGCTTCTCGGCCGTCTCGGCATCCCAGTCGATCTCCACCACCTCGTGATCGACCGGCGCGCCGTCCGGAGTGAAGAACTCCACGCCGGCGGGTGTCAACACGACGATCTCGTCATCGTTCATGTACTGGACGCGCCGGGTGTGGCGCAGGAAGGCGGGGATCGCGGAGGCGATGAACTGCTCTCCCTCCCCCCGGCCGACGATCAGCGGGCACTCCCGCCGGGCGCCGACGAGCCGGCCCGGCTCGCGGGCGCTCATGGCCACGAAGGCATAGTGACCGCGCAGCTGTGCGTAGGCGGCGCGGACGGCGTCAACCAGGTCGCCCTCGTAGAGATGGGCGACGAGGTGGGCGATGACCTCGGCGTCGGTCTCGGAGGTGAACCGTGCTCCCTCCGCGACCAGGCGGGCCTTGAGCGCGATGTAGTTCTCGACGATCCCGTTGACCACGATGTGAACGCTGTCGGTGGTGTCGAAGTGGGGATGAGCGTTCTCCTCGGTGACCCGCCCGTGGGTGGCCCAGCGGGTGTGGCCGATGCCGGTCTGCGGCTGCGGAGCCTCAACGGTGAGCACCGGGCTGCTGGTCTCGGCGGCGGTCTCGCTCCGTCCCGCCATGGCCCTGCGCAGCGCGCCGAGGTTGCCGACCGCGCGCACCGCATCGATCCGGTCGCCGTCGAGCACGGAGATACCCGCACTGTCATATCCGCGGTACTCGAGCTTCTCGAGCCCCGCCAGGAGCAGGGGCCGCACCGTCTTTGGACCTACGTAGCCGACGATCCCACACATACGGAAATGCCTCCAATCCGCTCGAGCCGTAAGGAGGTGGTCGGCCGCGGAGCCTCGGATCCGTAGACGATTCTACGTCAGGCCCCCGTCACCTTCGCGGCACCCGGCCCGCCGCGGCTCAGCCGGCCAGGCTCGAACCGAGTGCGCTGAGAACGGTGCTGACCAGACGCCCACACACGGCTTCGGTCTCATCGAGGCTGGGGGCCTCGACCATGACCCGGATGAGAGGCTCGGTCCCGGACGCTCGGACCAGGACGCGACCCCGGCCACTGAGCTCCCGTTGCTCGTTGTCGATCGCCTCCCGGAGCAGCCCAGACTCCATCGTCGTGGTCAGAGCCTGTCGGTGGACGGCCCGGATGTTGACCAGGCGCTGGGGAAGCTTCTCCATTGCGTCACGCTCGCTGAGGTCGCGGCCGCCGAGCGTCTCGAGCGTGAGAAGGGCGCTGGCGATCCCGTCGCCGCAGGGCCCAAAGCCGAGCTCGATGATGTGCCCGGACTGCTCGCCGCCCAGCGCCCAACCGCGGCGGCGCAGCTCATCAAGGACATAGCGGTCGCCGACGGCGGTGCTGGCCACCTCCACTCCCGCCTGCGCCATCGCGGTGTGGAATCCGTAGTTGGTCATCACGGTGACGGCTACGCCACCCCCGGTCAGGCGGTTGTTGCGGTGCAGATGGATGGCGGCCATGGCGATCAGCTCATCACCATCGACCACTTCTCCACGGCGATCCACGGCCAGCACGCGATCCCCGTCGCCATCAAAAGCAAAGGCGATGTCATGGTCGCCGGCGGCCATTGCGGCGACGACCGCCTCCAGGTGGGTCGAGCCGCAGCCGGCGTTGATGTTGCGCCCGTCGGGTTGATCGGCCATCACCTCGACCTCGGCCCCCAGGCGGCGAAAGATCTCGGGCGCGGCTCGATACGTCGCGCCGTTTGCGCAGTCCAGCAGGACCTTGACTCCGGCCAGATCCAGGTGCTCGAAGCGCGTGTGCAGCTCGCGCAGGTAATCCTCCAGGGCACCGTGCAGGCGGGACACCGAGCCGATGTGCTCCGGCGTGGCCAGGGGGCTCGCCAGGGCGGCTTCAATCTCGTGCTCGCTGTCGTCATCGAGCTTGAAGCCGTCGGCGGCGAACAGCTTGATCCCGTTGTCCTCGTAGGGGTTGTGCGAGGCCGAGATGACGACGGCCATGTGCAACCCATGGCGGCGGACGAGCAGCGGAGCGGCGGGCGTCGGCAGCACACCAGCGAGCAGGGCGTCGCCGCCCGCGGCCGTGACTCCGGCGGCCATCGCCGCCTCGAGCATCGGACCAGACTCCCGGGTGTCGCGCACGATCAGGACCTGTGGCCGGGGGTCATCCGACCGCGCGACCGCGGCGCGAGCCAGGGCCAGCGCTAGCTCGGCGGTGAGAAATTCACCGGCGCGACCACGCACACCATCCGTGCCAAACAGCTGGCGCGGCATCCCCGAGGCAGGCGGTCAGTGGTTCCCGCCGTGGACACGGCGGCACCGGGAGTGGTGACTGGCGCGTGCGGCCGTACCGGCGCTGGGGACCACTAGACCCACTAGCGCTTGGAGAACTGAGGACGCTTACGCGCCTTTTTCAGTCCGGCCTTCTTGCGCTCCTTGACCCGTGGGTCGCGGGTCAAGAAGCCGCGGCGCTTGAGTTCGCCGCGGAGATTGGGGTCGGCGTCGATGAGCGCTCGGGAGATTCCGTGACGGAGAGCGCCGGCCTGGGCGGAGACCCCGCCACCGTGCATCCGGGCGACGACATCCATGCGGGAGTCATATCCGACCGTCTCCAGCGGCTGACGGATGTTCCGCTGCAGGGTGACCCGCGGGAAGAAGTCGTCCAGGGTCTTGCCGTTGATCGTGTAGGCCCCGGTGCCCGGCTTGATGATTACCCGGGCGACGGCGCTCTTGCGCTTACCGGTTGCGGCGTAGCGCGCTCCGGCGGCCAGGTCGATGGCCGCGTCGGCGATCGGCTGGGACTCGTGGGCGGAGTCGTCGTCCCCGGCCAGTGCAGCCAGTTCAGCGTCGGCCTCAGCCGCGGCGCGCGCCTCGGCATCCAGGAAGTCGTTGCTCTCGGAGACGATGTCGGGAACGAGGTCGGCGCCCGGAATCTCCGGGCGCTGGCGGGGGACGACCTCCTCGTCGTCGCCGGCATCCTCCGCGGCGGCAGCGGGAGCCTCCGGGGTCGTGCCCGGGGCCGGGGCCTGTTCGGCCGCGGGGGCCGGAGCGTCAGGGGCCGCTGGCCCGGCGGTCTCCTCGGCCGTCTCGGCGGGAGTCTCCTCGGCCGTCTCGGCGGGGGTCTCCTCTGCCGTCTCGGCGGGGGTCTCCACTGCCGTCTCGGCCGGAGTCTCCTCTGCCGTCTCGGCCGGAGTCTCCTCAGCCGTCTCGGCGGGAACGTCCTCGCCGGCGGGCTCGGGACTGCGCTGGTCGTCCTCGGGGGGCTGGACTTCGGTCAAGACGCGATCTCCATCGGTTGCGGCTGCTGGGCGGCGTGCGGGTGATCAGGACCGGCGTAGACCTTGAGCTTGGTGATCTGACGGCGGGCGAGCCGGTTGCGCGGCAACATGCCCTTGACGGCCAGCCGGATGACCTCCTCCGGACGGCGTTGGAGCATCTCGTTCAGCGATCGCGACTTGAGACCGCCGGGATAGCCGGAATGGCGGTAGTAGCGCTTGTCGGTGAGCTTTTTGCCGGTCACCACGATCTTCTCGGCATTGACGACCACGACGAAATCGCCCGTGTCGACATGCGGGGTGTAGGTCGGCTTGCGCTTTCCGCGCAGCGCGTCGGCGATTTGGGTCGCCAACCGGCCGAGCGTTTGCCCGGTGGCATCGACGACGAGCCAGTTGCGCTCGCGGTCTGCTGGAGTGGCTACGTAGGTCTTCATGGCACGCACAAGGCCGCGCGGCAATGGCGCGGCCGGGTTCGCATGATAGTCAATCGCCGCCCGTAACGGACTCGGTCGATTTCGCCCGGTGCGCAGCGCAAGTCCGTAGGCTGACAAAGTGGCCCTCTCGCTGCGTCTGCGTCGCCTCGGCTATCGGCTGGCCTACCGGATTCTCACCGTCTGGTGGTTCCTGCGCCGTCCGCGGATCGAGGGGGTGAAGTGCGTGCTCACCAGCGGGCAGGAGGTATTGCTCGTTCGCCACACCTACGGACCCGACGTGTGGGATCTGCCCGGCGGCGTCATCAAGCGCGGCGAACCGCCGCTCGACGCCGCTCAGCGCGAGATGGCGGAGGAACTGGGGATCGCCAGCGTGCAATGGCGCGAGGCCGGCACCATTCGCGGTCGCCAGAGCTTCCGCCGCGACACCGTGCACGGCTTCCGCGGCGAGCTGAGATCGCGCACCGTGGCACCCAACGCGGCTGAGCTGGCCGACACCCGCTGGTTTGCCCGGAACGCGCTTCCCCATCGGCTCGGCATCTACGCCTCACCGCTGCTGAGCGCCATCACCGCCGAGGACTGAGGCGGGTGGCCCAAGCCGCCCGGACTGACCGGCGGGTGGGCCAAGCCGCCCGGACTGACCGGCGGGAGGACCGGCGGGCGCGGGGTTACACCGGCGGGGCGCCGGCGGATATGTTGCCCCGATGACCAGGCTCCGGGCCGGGCTGGCCGTGCTGATCGTCGCAGGCGTGTGCGCGCCCGCGGTCTCGGCCGGGATCCTGCCCCCGCTGCCCCTGCCCCTCCCCAGCCCTCCGGCACCTTCGGGGCTGCCCGTTCCCTCCGGGGGCGGTGGGAGCTCAGCCGGTCAGACGCATACCCCCCCGCCCCCCCGACCCTCCCGATCGCCGCCGTCGCGCTGCGCCGATCAGTCGGTTTCGGGGGTGATCGCCTTCTCGGCGGCCGTGTTTCCGTGTGACTTCCCCGATCCGATGGTCATGCGCTCCGGCGGCGCCTGGTTTGCCTACGGCAGTGCCACGGGCTGGGAGGAAGGCGGCCGAGCGTTCCCGATTCTCCGTTCCACGGATCTGCGCCACTGGCGGTTTGTCACTGACGCCCTGATCCACGCTCCCGGCTGGAGCTCGGGGGACCTGTGGGGCCCGAGCGTCCTGTTCTGGCGCGGTCGGTACCTGCTCTTCTACAACGCGCGCAGGCGGGCGGGCGGGCTCCATTGTCTGGCCGTGGCCGTCGGGGCCTCCCCGGCGGGGCCGTTTCAGACACGGCGGCGGCTGGCCTGCAGCACGCGAGGCGAGCGGGGCTTCATCGACCCGGCGCCGCTGGTCGCTCCGCGGCACCGGCTGTATCTGTTTGTGTCGGTCGACAGCCCGCAGCACTCGATCGCCGCCCTCCGGCTGAGCGCGGACGGGCTGCGCGCGCTGGGCCGGCCCCGCACCGTGCTCGGGGTCTCGCCCCGTTGGGGAACATTGCGGGCCAAGACCGTCGAGGGGCCGTGGCCGGTCCATCGCCACGGCTTTTACTACCTGTTCTATTCAGCCGGCTCCTGGGGCCTTGACTACCGCATGGCCTACGCGGTGGCCCGGTCCCCGCTGGGACCGTACGCGGACTCAGCACCGGTGCCGATCCTGAGCGCCACCGCCCAGCTCCCGGCGCCGGGGGGCGGCTCGGTCCTCGGCGGCCCGGGCAGCTCGAGCTGGCTCGCCTTCACGGCCTGGAGTGGGCTGCCCGGCTATGCCCTGGGCAGCCAGCGGACGTTGCGTATCGCGCCGCTGCGCTGGACGTCGCGGGGGATCCCGCGGATCGTGTTGAGCGCAAGCGCGACGTAGGCCCCGAGTGAGCTGGGGCGGACGGCCCCGACCGGGCCTACTCCCACTCGATCGTGCCCGGTGGCTTGCTCGTGATGTCAAGCACCACGCGACCCACGGGCCGGATCTCGTTGATCATCCGCGAGGCGATCTGCTCGAGCAGGTCATAGGGCAGGCGCGCCCAATCGGCCGTCATGGCGTCGTCGCTGGTCACCGCCCGGATGGCGATCACATTGCCGTAGGTGCGCTCATCCCCCTGCACGCCGACCGTGCGGATATCGGGCAACACGCAGAAGGACTGCCACAGCTCGCGGTACAGACCCGCCTTGCGGATCTCGTCCTGGAGGATCGCGTCGGCCTCGCGCAGCGTGTCCAGACGCTCCCGGGTCGCCTCCCCGCCGACGACACGAATGGCCAGGCCGGGACCCGGGAACGGCTGACGCCAGACGAGCCGCTCGGGAAGGCCGAGCTCCGCGCCCACGGCCCGGACCTCGTCCTTGAACAACGCCCGGAGCGGTTCGACGAGCTCGAACTCAAGGTCCTCGGGCAACCCACCGACGTTGTGGTGGGACTTGATCGTCGCCGTGCCCGTGCCCCCACCGGACTCGATCACGTCGGAGTACAGCGTGCCCTGGACCAGGTAGTGCACGTCGTCAAGCCGGGCCGCCTCCTCCTCGAAGACGCGGATGAACTCGGCCCCGATCAGCTTGCGCTTGCGCTCGGGGTCGGACACGCCGGCCAGACGGGACAGGAAGCGGTCGGCGGCGTCAACGGCGACGAGCGGGACCTTGAAATGGTCGCGAAAGGCGGAGATCACCTGCTCCCCCTCGTTCTTGCGCATCAGCCCGTGATCGACGAACACGCAGGTGAGGCGGTCACCGATGGCGCGGTGCACGAGGAGGGCGGCCACGCTCGAGTCCACGCCGCCCGACAGGCCGCAGATCGCCCGCCCGTCGCCGACCTGGGCGCGGATGCGCTCGATCTGATCCTCGATCACCGAGGCCGCGCTCCAGCTGCCCTCACACCCGCAGATCGCCTTGAGGAAGTTGTCGAGGACCTGCTGGCCGTAGGGGGTATGGACGACCTCGGGATGGAACTGGATTCCGTAGATCCCGCGGTCGGAGGCCTCGAAGGCGGCGACCGGCGAGGCGGTCGAGGAGGCCAGCGCATCGAACCCGGGCGGGGGCGCGAACACGGTGTCGCGGTGCGACATCCAGCAGGACTGCTCGGCAGGCGTGCCGGACAGCAGGCGTCCGGTCTCGTGAACGGTCAGCTGGGAGCGGCCGAATTCGCCCACCTCAGCCCCCTGGACCTGGCCGCCGAGCGCCCGGGCGATGAGCTGCATGCCGTAGCAGATGCCCAGTACGGGGACGCCGAGCTCGAGCAGCTCTTGCTCCAGCGGTGGCGCGCCCTCGGCGTAGACCGAAGCCGGGCCGCCGGAGAGGATCACGCCGCGGGGGCGACGGCGGGCCACCTCCTGCGCGCCGACGTGATGAGGCAGCAGCTCCGAGAACACCCCGCACTCCCGCACCCGTCGGGCAATCAGCTGGGAGTACTGGCCGCCGTAGTCCAGGACGACGATCTCATCCGTCGCCGCCGGCACCTCGGGGCGCACCTCCTCCACGGGCACCTGCGTGGTGCCCCCGGTGGGCGCTAGGAGCTCTACATCTGCCGCGGGGCTGTGACTACTCGGCGGCGACACCGACTGCCGCTGCTCGAGCACCCATGCCGACACCCTGCTCGCGCTGGAGGTGCTTGCCCTCCGTCTGCAGCGCCGGAGCCACCATCAGCTCGGCGCGGTTGAACTCGGCGATGTCGCGGTAGCCGCAGGTCGCCATCGACGTGCGCAGGCCGCCCATCAGGTTGAACGTGCCGTCGTTCTCGCGGGCCGGGCCCTTGATGATCTCCTCGAGCGTGCCGTTCTGGGTGGTGGCCACCCGCGTTCCCCGCGGAAGCGTGGGGTGGAATGTGGCCATACCCCAGTTGTAGCCGCGTCCGGGGGACTCGTAGGCGCGAGCCAGGGCGGAGCCGATCATCACGGCATCAGCGCCGCAGGCCACCGCCTTGGCGATGTCACCCCCGTTGCGCATGCCGCCGTCGGCGATCACCTTGACGTAGTCGCCGGTTTCGAGCATGTGCTGCGAGCGGGCGGCGGCGACATCGGCGATCGCGGTCGCCTGGGGAACGCCGATACCGAGCACGCCACGAGTGGTGCAGATCGCCCCGGGGCCGACCCCGACGAGCACGCCGGCGGCGCCGGTACGCATCAGGTGAAGGCCGGTGTGATAGCTGGCACAGCCGCCGACCACGACCGGCGTCGGGGCCAGTTCGCGAATGAACTCCTTGAGATTCAGCGGCGGCCGGCTCTCGTCGCGGGAGACATGCTCGGCCGAGACCACGGTGCCCTGGATGACAAGGATGTCCAAGCCGGCCTCGAGCGCCACTTCGTAGTGGGTGCGGACCTTCTGCGGGGTCAGGGAGGCGGCCGCGACCACGCCGTGGGACTTGATCTCCGCGATGCGCTTGGCGATCAGCTCAGGCTTGACCGGCTCCGAGTAAATGTCCTGCATCTCCCGGGTGGCGATGTCGCGCGAGAAGGTGGAGATCCGCTCGAGCTGCTCCTCGGCATCTTCGTACCGGGTGTAGATCCCCTCGAGATTGAGGACGGCCAGGCCACCCAGCTTGCCGATCACTCCAGCGCTGTCTGGCGAGACCACGCCGTCGAGTGCGGCCGCCAGCAGCGGCAGCTCGAACCGGTACGGACCGAGGGTCCAGGAAATGTCAACGTCGTCGGGGTCGCGCGTACGCCGCGAGGGCACGATGGCGATGTCGTCAAAACCGTAGGCCCGACGGGCCTTTTTGCCTCTTCCAATCTCTACTTCCATCGCAGCAGCGTAGACCTCGGGTCGGACGAATAGGGGGCGGCACGGCGGCAACCAGTGCGGGCCTCGATGCTAGCAGTGGGACCCCGCCATCCCGGGCGGCGACGAGCACGAAAAAGGCCGCAGAGAGCGGCCCGGCGTGACGGCCGATGACGGCGAAAGTGCCGCTCCTGGGCAGGTCAGCCGATCTCGGCCAGGCCGAGCCGCTCGGCCTGCACCTCGCTGGCCAGGCGCTCGACACGGGCGGCGTCGATGATCCCCGCGCCGAAATGCTGAGTTGACTCCGCTCCGCACGCGACACCGAAGCGCAGGCATTCCAGCGGCTCGTGGCCCTGATAGCGCGAGGCGACAAAGCCGGCCAGGAAGGCATCGCCAGAGCCGACCACCGAACGCGCCTCCTGCTCCTCGATCTGCACGCGGTACAGGGTCGAGGTGCCGTGCTCGCTCAGGCGGGCGTAGCAGCCGTCGGACACGGTCATGATCGCCTCGTGCGCACCCAGGCGAATCATCTCGGACACGGCGCCGGCCCGGTCGTCCACGTCGTTGAACTCGTGTCCGACCAGCTCCTCGGCCTCGAGCTCGTTGGGCGAGACCAGGTCAGGCTCGGCCCGCATGGCCAGGCGCAGCGGCTCGCCATCGGTGTCGATCATCGTCGTCACACCCAGCCGCCGGACCTCCCGGATCAAGGAGAAGTAGACGTCCTGGTCCACACCCCTGGGCAGGCTCCCGGCAAAGACGCAGATGCTCGCGCCCTGGGCCAGGTAGAGCAGTTTCTCCCGAAACAGCTGCAGCTCCTGCGTGGAGACGGCCGGACCGCGCTCGTTGACCTCGGTATGCAGCCCGGTGGTTGGATCAAGGACCACGGTGTTGGTCCGGGACTCGTCCAGGATCCGCACGAAATCGTTGAGGATCGATTCCTCGCCCAGGGCCTCGACGATGCGCGTGCCGGTCGCACCCCCGGCCAGACCAGTGGCGATCACCGGCTGGCCGAGCTCCTTGATCGCGCGGGCGATGTTGACGCCCTTGCCGCCGGCCATCGTCGTCTGATCGACGGTGCGGTGGCGACGTCCGGGCGTGAAGCTCGGGACCTCGAGGGTCTTGTCAATCGCCGCATTGAGGGTGACGGTGATGATCATGCCGGTCTCAGGCCTCCCTTGCCCCTGACACGCCGACGCTGGCGTACTTGAGACGCTAGCGCGAGTCCGCCCCCGGCGAGCAGAACGATGATCAGAAGGGGGAGCGGGCGGAAGATGAAGCCGGCGGCGATGCTGAGCGGACTGACCTCGGGCAGCGCCTTGGCCAGGATGAGCGGAATCCGGTCCACCGGGCGCCCGTCGAGCAGCACGGTCGCCGTGCCGAGCACCGCGTGCCGGGGGAGCGGACCGGTCAGCTGTCGTGGCGCGGCGACGCGAATGGCGACAACCCCGTGGCGCGGGACCACCCGTGTCACCGCGGTGGCCGCCAGAAGCGTGGCGTGCGTGCCTGAGCGGTACTGCACCGTGGGCCGCGCCAGGACCTGGCCGGCGTGCAGCGGGCTCACCTGCCGGAAGTTCGCGAAGCCGTAGTCGAGCAGGGCCAGCGCGTTGGCGTCCCGCGAGGCCTCCGATGAGGTGCCGAGCACGGCATCGATAAGCCTCATTCCACCGCGCTGGCCGGAGGCGACCAGCACGTAGCCCGCGGCGGTGGTGTGTCCGGTCTTGACGCCGTCGATCCACGGGAATCGGCCCACCAGGCTGTTGCGGTTGATCACGTAGCGAACCTGATTGCCGGAGTGCAGCACCGCACGCGGGAGGGCGACGGTCCGCGTGAAGAAGGGAAAATGCGTCATGTCGTAGCCGGCCAGCCTGACCAGGTCGGTGGCCGTCGAATAGTTGCCCGGCGTGTCGAGGCCGATGGGAGTCGCGTAGTGCGTCTGGCGCAGACCCAGCTTCCGTGCCTCGGCGTTCATCATGGCGACGAAGTGAGCGACAGCGGCGGACAGGGCGGTGTGGCCCGGGCCGCGGCCGATGTTGTAGGCCAGATCCTCGGCGGCGTCGTCGGCGCTGGGCAGCATGAGGGCGACGAGCAGATCGCGCACGGTCATGCGTTCGCCCGGCACCAGCCCGATCTGCGAGTCAGCGGCGGCCGGGTAATAGTTGGGCTCCGTGAACACGGTGTCGAGGTTGCGCACGTGCTGCAGCACGACCAATGCCGTCATCAGCTTCGTCGTGCTGGCGATCGGGAGCGGACGGTTCGCCTCGGTCCCGGCGAGGATCTGCCCGGTCTGGGGAGCGATCAGTACCCCAGCGCGTGCGGTCAGATGTGGCGGCGCGGCGGCACCGGCGAGAGCCGGCCGGGTCGCGCTCAGGCCGAGCGTCATCAATGCGGCACACAGGGCGAGCAGACCCAGCCGGGCGCGGCCGGGGACGTGGCCGGGCCGCCGGCGGGCACCGGCGGTATGGCCAGGGCGGCCGGTGGCCGCTGCCGCCATCACTGGCGCAGCCTCAGGCGCTGCCCGGTCTGGAGGCTGTTCGGGCTGAGATTCGGGTTGAGGGTGGTGATGCGCAAGATGGAGACGTGGGTCTTGATGGAGATCTGGCTCAGCGTGTCGCCCCGCTTGACGACGTAGAACTTCGCCGTTCTGCGCGGGCGATGCCCGCTGTTGGCACCAATCGCTATCTGGCCGGAATGTGTCGGCGAGCGTGGAGGGGTGGCCAACCCCGCGTGGACGATGAGATACGTCCCCACGGCCACGGCGGCGAGGGCGATCGGCGCCAGGTAGCGCGCGCTTTTAGCCACCATCGCAGGGGCGATCATACAAGCGGACCCCGACGACGATGGGGGATTGCCGACGGCGCGGGGCTGGTGGCGGCACCGGCGAGCGCGCTCCGGTCAAGCGCGCCGGACGAGCAGTAGTACGACCTCTCGTAATTCCGTTCGGTCCAGTCGGCGCCTCGCCGCCCGTGGCGGCGTCCTCGTTCGGTCACGTGCCACAGGCACGCTCCCTCACTGCGTCCTGGCCACGAACGCCGAGCCATCC
>JAXDGI010000100.1:0-15698 GCA_034665145.1 Solirubrobacteraceae bacterium | reverse complement strand
GCGGCGCCCACCCCCATGCCGGCGAGGGTGATGAGCTCCCACACCGAGGCCTTGGGGGCGGAGCGCTGGGAGGCGAGCGCGAGCCGGCCGCACCTCTGCGCTTCGCGCACGGCCAGGCCGAGCGCGTAGCGATCACGCAGGCTGGCGTGCTTGGCATAGAAGCCGCCCAGACCGCGCGCATATCCCCACTGGAGGGCCAGCAGGTCGCGACGCGAGCGCCAAGCGCGGTGGAGGACGACTGCGCCAGGAACGTGCCGTACCTCGCATCCGGCGTCGAGCAAGCGGAGCGAGAGGTCATGGTCCTCTCCGGCGGGAAAACGCGTCCCGGCGCCAAGGCGCTCGTCGTAGCCGCCGATACTCAGCAGGACATCGCGCGGGAGGGAGATGTTCGGGCCGGGCACCACCTGGCGCGGCTGTCGCCCTCGGAAGACCTCCGGCTCGCTACGCGTGACCAGAGCGCCCGGGGCCTGGGAGAGCCCCGGGCGCTCGGGCTCGGCCATCAGCAGCCGGCCGCTGGTCACGGTGTCCGTCCGTCCCTGGCGCCCGGCGATGAGGAGAGCCAGCGAGTCCGCAAGCACCAGCATGTCGTCATCAAGCACGACCACCACGGGCTGGCTGGCCAGCCGGAGGCCGATGTTCCGCGCCCGGCTGAGGCCGCGGGTCGCGGAATGCACGTAGCGCAGGACGCAGCCCCGTTCGGGCTCCAGATCCGCCAGCGCCGCCAGTGGATCGGGACTCTGATCCACCACGACGATCTCAGCGGGGACCCGATCCCCGGCCAGGATCGAGCCGACCGTGTCGAGCAGCATCTCGGGACGCCCACGCGAAGCGATGACGATGGTTGTCGGCAGGGAGGAGGGTTCGGCCTGGGTCATCGTCCGTGCTCAGCAGGTGGGGTGTCGCGCCGGCGGCGCCGCGCTCCGGTCCAGACGGACGACACGAGGGTTCGATACGCGTCCCGTTCCACACCCGTGGCGCCGAGCGTTAAGTACACCACGGTGTAGACGATGAGGGCTGCCGCGACCACGAGCGCGAGCGCAAACACGGAGGTGACGGGTACGACGGCCGCCCCGCCGGACAGCACCGCTGCGCTCGCGGCCCCGGCTGGCAACAGGCGCACAAGCACCTGCCGGGCAAAGTCTGCCATCGATACGCCAAAGACACGGCCGGCGTAGGGAACCACGAACAGGGTCATCTCCACGGTGGTGGCGATCAGGGTGGCGAGGGCAACTCCCTTGACCCCGAGCGGCACGACCAGAGCGATTGACAGCGCCACGTTCAGAACGCCACTGCCCAGAGCCATCCAGCCCAGCGGCCCGTGACGCTCCACGCTCTGCAGGAGGGATGCGGCCGAATAGGCGGCGAGATCGATGATCGACGCGACGGCCAAGAGGGCAACCACGTCTCCGTAGGCCGTGTAGTGGTCGCCGACCCAGAGCCCGAGGATGGGACCGCCCAGAATGGCGATTGGCAGTCCCACGGCGAGCGCGATCGCCAGGGTCACACGGGTGGAGGTCACATAGAGAGCTCGGAGGCGGCCATCGCCGGCGGTGGCACCCATCTGAGCCGCCAGCGGGAGCAGCAGGTTTCCGAACTGATCGGTCACGAGCCCGATCCCGGTGGAGAGCTGCTGGGCGAAGTTGTACGGCGCCAGGAGACGGATGGGAAGCGCGGCCGCGATCACGACGGCGTCTACCCGGGTCTGGAGCTGAATGGCAACCTGAATCACGGCCACCGAGCGAGAGAACTTGAACAGCTGGCGTGCGCGGCGACGGTCGGCGCGGAAGAGGTTGGTCATGTAGCTGGGCGCGAGACGTCGTGTGACCAGCAGCGCCGCCAGGTACGTGAGTGCTGAGCTCAGAGCGAGGGCTCCAGCCACGCCGACGATCCCGGTCCGCGTCGCCAGCGCCACGACGATGAGAAGGGCGTTCGCCGCCGCTCCGGCCCCGGTCAGGGTGTTGGCTGCGGTATAGCGCTGCAGAGCCCGCAGGACCGTGATGGGCGTGACCGCCAGCATGGCGATGCCCAGGTTCAGACCGACCAGGATCGCCAGCGGTGTAAACAGCCGCGCCATCGCACCGTGGAGATGCACCAGCGCCGGAATGAGCACGGCCACGACGAGTCCGATCAGCGCGAGCATTGTTCCGAGCAACGCGTAGAGCCAGGTTGCTGCTCCCACCATCGCGGCGGCCTCAGCGGTCTCCCCGCGGCCCGCATGCTCAGCCACATACTTGACCAGCGCGGCGGCGATTCCGAGCTCGAGCAGAAAGCCGAAGCTGGCGGCCGAGCCGAACAGGACCCAGACGCCGTACGCGGCAGCGCCGACCGCGTGCACGATGAGCGGCGTGACGATGATGAGGCTGAGCACCACCATGCCCTGGCCGAAGAGGTTGGTGACCAGGCCCACAGCCAGGCGGCGGACCGTGCGATGTCTCCCGGTCAAAGCCGTCTCACGGTCGGCCCGGCCCTGGGGTTCAGCTCCCGGGTCGGCCCCGGGGGCGGGGCCCGATCTATGATCCGGTTCAGTCATGGACCGGCCAGAGCGTGTTCATGCGTCTGCGAGGGGGCAGTGACCGATCGCCGGACGTATCGACCTGTCGCGAGCGACTTCCGGCCCGCTCGTGACCGGGCGTAGCCCATTGATCACCGTTGCCGTTGCGACCTGTGGGCGACCGGCGGCGCTGGAACGCTGCCTGGCGGCGCTCGAGCGAGGTACCCGCCCGCCGGATGCGCTGGTCGTCGTTGACCAGGCCTCCGACGAGGGGACGCGCCGACTCGTGGAAGGCTGCCAGCTTCCGCGTCCGCGGTATGCGCCGCAGCCGCGACTCGGTCTGGCCGCCTCGCGCAACCTCGCGCTGGAGCTGTCAACGACGTCGATTATCGCCTTCACCGACGACGATTGTGTTCCCGAGCCCGGTTGGATCGAGGGGATTATTGCTGGCTTCGCTCGGGATCCCACTCCCGCGGTGGTCACCGGTCCGGTGCTTTCCCTCGGTCCGGAAACGCCCGGTACCTTCGCCGTCTCCGAGCGACTGCGGCTCACGCCGAGCTTCCACACGGGCCGCTGTATTCCCTGGCATGCCGGGAGCGGCGGGAACTTCGCGGCCCGGCGCGACGTGCTGGTCGGCCACACGGGTTGGGACACGCGGCTGGGCACCGGTTCCCCGGGCCTGGCCGGTGAGGATGTCGAGTTCCTGTATCGCCTGATGAGAGCCGGCGTTCTCGTGGCCTACGAGCCCGCGGCTGTCGTTCGCCACGAACGGCAGGGATGGGCTCGACGCCTGGCCACGCGATACTCCTACTCGTTTGGCATTGGCGCGTTCTGCGGCCTGTGGTTACGGCGGGGTGATCGCTTTGCCGTGCGGATGGCCCTCGATTACACCGAGGTGCACGCTCGCGGTCTGGCGCGTGGGCTCGTGCGCCGCAGGCCGAATGTCGTTCATGAGCACCTTCGCGGTCTGTGGGGAATTCCGGCCGGAATTCTCTACGGCCTCACGGCGACGGAAAGCGAGGACCGTCGTCGCTAGATTCCCGAGGTGATGGACGAGGTCCGCTCTGAGGTCGCGCGCACCGGTCGGCTGGCCGCGATTGCGCTGGAGCGGCTTGATCGACCACTGTCCGCGGCGTTGCGCCGCGCGCGTCGACACGGCGCGGGTCAGCTGGTCAGCGTGACCGTCGAGATCCCCGGCGAGGCCGATCCGACGGCCGTGGCGATCAGCTCACGCTACCCAGATGAGCCGTGGTTCTGCTTCGAGCAGCCCGACCGCGGTGGCGCGGCGGTGGCCGCCCTGGGCCGCGTACGCTCGCTTGAAGCGTCAGGTCCGGGCCGCTTCGCCACCGTCTCACGCCAGTGGCAGGAGCTCTCGGGACGCGCCGTGAACGACGCACCCAGTGGTGTGCCCGGGTCGGGTTTGATCGCCGTCGGGGGGTTCGCCTTCGCCCCGACGGGCGGCGCCTCACCGCGTTGGCGTGGGTTTCCGGCGGCGGCACTCACCGTCCCCGAGGTCTCACTGGCCCGGCGTGACGGTGAAGCCTGGCTGACCCTGAACCTTGACTGCGCTCCCGACGACACGATGCCCGAGCTCCTGGCTCGTGCCGAGCGCCGGCTGCTCAGCCTGCGCTCGCGGGCGCTGCCCCTGCTCGATCCCGCCCCGAGCGGACGCTACGAGGTGGCCAGCGTGATGCCCCCTGCGCACTACGAGCAGGCCGTGGCCCGCGGTGTCCAGCGCATCCGTGCCGGCGAGCTGGAGAAGGTGGTCCTGGCTCGCGAGGTGGAGGTCCACGCTCCCCGGCCGCATGATGCCGCCGCCATGCTCGGTCTCCTGCGCGGGGCCTTTCAGTCCTGTTATGTGTTCGCCGTGGGCCGGGGCGACGCCACCTTCGTGGCGGCCAGCCCTGAACTGCTCATCCGCCGCGAGGGCCAGCGGGCCAGCACCGTGGCCCTGGCCGGCTCGATCCGGCGCAGCGCCGACCCCGCTGTCGACGACCACCTCGGCGAGCAGCTGCTCTCCAGCGTCAAGGACCGCGAGGAGAACGCGATCGTCGCCCGCCGGATCGCCACGCGGTTGCGCCCCCACTCGGTCTGGGTGAGTGCCGCCGACGAGCCCGGTCTGGTCCGCGTGGCCAACATCCAGCATCTCGGCGCGCCGATCCGTGCGCAGCTGCGCTCGCCCATCGATGCGGTCAGTCTGGCTGGCGTGTTGCACCCGACACCGGCCGTCGGCGGGGAACCAGATCGGCTGGCCCTGGAGTTGATCCCGGCCCTGGAGGGCATGGACCGCGGCTGGTACGCAGGGCCGGTGGGGTGGACGGACTCGATGGGAGACGGGGAGTTCTGCGTGGCGCTGCGCTGCGCGCTGCTCCGCGGGGCCCTGGCCACCTGCTATGCGGGGGCCGGAATCGTGCGCGACTCCGATCCGGCCGCCGAGCTGGCCGAGACCGAGGTCAAGCTCCAGGCGCTGCTGCCCCTGCTGGCCGGCTGAGCCCGGTCTCGGCCAGACGGCGCAGGGCCGAGTCGGCCACGCGCCGGTGCAGCGCGAGGTTCTCCTCGCGGTCGGTACGAACCTCGACGATCGTCGTCTGCGCGTCGTCGATGGACCGGGCGACGGCCGCCGCCAGGCCAGCGGCCGTCTCGGCACGCTCATACCGGCAGCCGTAGAGGGCCGCGGCGTGGGCGAAGTCCAGGCCGTGTGGTGTCACGACGTGGTCCTGCAGGGCAGGCTGGGTGGACGCGGGCAGAAAGTGAAAGATGCCGCCCCCGTCGTTGTTGAGCAGCACGATGGTCAGCGGTAGCTGGAGACGCCCGGCGGCGAGCAGGCCGCCGATGTCGTGGGCCAGGGCCACGTCGCCGATCAGCAGCACCGTCGGACGCTGGCTGGCCGCGGCCACGCCGAACGCACTCGAGACCGTGCCGTCGATCCCGTTGGCTCCCCGGTTGGAGAGGACACGGAGGTGCGCAACCGGGGGCAGGAACAGCTCGACGTCGCGGATAGCCATCGACGAGGCCACGAACAGGGTCGCGTCCGGCGGCAGCCCGTCACCGAGCCGCCGGGCCACGAGCGGCTCGGACAGCTCGTCGGCCAGCTGCTCGTCGATGGCCGCGCTGACGGTCGCATCGGCCGTCTGCCAGGCCGCCAGCCAGTCGGGGTCGCCGATCCGCTCGGGCGCCCAGGCGGCCAGGGTGGCCTCGGGGTCGGCGGTCTCGATCTCGCTCACCACGGCGGCCGGATCCTGCCATGCGCCCTCGGGATCGAGGGCGAGCTGAGGTACGTCGCCCAGCGCGGCCAGCCAGGTTCGCAGCGGCTTGGAGGTGGGCAGATCACCGACCCGGATGATGAGCTCCGGGGTCAGTGCCGCCGTCAGGCTGGGGTCACGCAGCAGCAGGTCATAGGTGGTGATCACGGCGTCGCCGTGACGCGCCCCCGACAGCGGATCGGCCAGCAGCGGATATCCGGCCCGGGCGGCGAAGCTGGCGGCGGCCGCCCCCAGGCGCTGACCGCGGCGCTCGTCGCGGCCGGCGACCACCACCGCGCGCGGGGGAAGGGGGCGCGCCGGAGCCGGGGTCGCCGTCGCGAGCGGACGGGTCACCCAGGGACGCCCGGCCGGGCGTCCCGGGACCGGATCCGCGGGCAGTGGCCCGTCGGGCACGAGCGGTTCGCGCAGGGGGAAGTTGAGGTGTACCGGTCCCGGCCGGTCAGACACGGCCGTGGCGAAGGTGCGGCAGGCCAGCTGGCGGATCCAGCGCAGGTTCGCGGCACTGGCGACCTCGATCCCCACCTCGGCAAACCACTTGACCGCGGTGCCGAACAGCTTGAGCTGATCGATGGCCTGACCGGCGCCGACGTCGCGCAGCTCGGGCGGTCGGTCGGCGGTGAGGATGATCAAGGGCACCCGAGCCTGCCAGGCTTCGACCACGGCCGGAGTGAGGTTGGCGACCGCCGTGCCGGAGGTGCAGGTCACGGCCACGGGCGAGCCACTTGCCTTGGCCGCGCCGACGGCGAAAAAGCCAGCGCAGCGCTCGTCGATATGCGACCAGCAGCGGATCCCGGGCTGCCGGGTCAGGGCCAGGAGCAGCGGCGTGTTGCGCGACCCCGGAGAGGTGCAGGCGTGCTCGACACCGCACCGGGCAAGCTCGTCCGTGAAGGCGCGCAGGAGCAGATGTGAATCGGTGGCAGTCATGATCTGGGCGTGACGACGGTGACCCCGCTCGTACTTCTCCATGGCTTCACGCACACCGGCGCGAGCTGGAATCGCGTGCGAGCCCACCTGGACGAACGCTACCGGCCCCTGGCTCCCGACATCCGGGGGCATGGTGCGGCGACCGGTTGCTCGGCGGTCGACCTCGACGGCGTGGTGGCCGATCTGCGGGGGGCGGCGCCGGCCCGCTTTGCCCTGGCCGGCTACTCGATGGGCGGTCGGATCGCGCTGCACGTCGCGCTGGCCATGCCCGAGCGCATCGAGCGCCTGGTCCTGATCGGCGCCAGCCCCGGCCTCGCCGATCCCGCCGAGCGCGCGGCGCGCCGCCAGGCCGACGAGGCGCTTGCCGAGCGCCTGGAGAGGATGACGATCGGCGAGTTTGCCCGTGAGTGGGCCCGGACACCCGTCCTCGCCGGTCTGACCCCCGAGGTGGCGGCTGAGGTCCACGCCGATCGGCTGCGCAGCACGGTCGCCGGGCTGGCGCGGGCGCTCCGCGGCCTGGGGACAGGCGCGCTGCCCCCGCTGTGGGACCGGCTCGATGAACTGACGCTGCCCGTCACGCTGGTCGTCGGGGCCCGCGACGAGAAGTTCCGCGCCATCAGCGAGCGGATGGCCGCCATGCTGCCCCACCCAGTGCTGGAGGTCGTCGCGGACGCCGGCCACGCCGTCCACCTCGAGCGGCCCGAGGCGGTCGCCGGCCTCCTGTCAGGCTGAGCGAGCGCGCAGCACGAGGCCGTCGCCCAGTCCAGGGCCGGCCGGGAGGGCCATCGCGCCCCGCCGAATGGGCAGGGTCTCGGCTGTGTCCGCAAACAGGCTGAGCGTGGCCAGCCCGCAGGGACGATCGGGTCTGACCGCGGCGGCGGCATGCAGGGCGGCGGCGATACCTCGCGGACCGTCCAGCGTCGAGGCGAGGTACACCTCGTAACCGGCGCGCCGCGCCCTTGTTGCCGCCCACAGCAGGCCGGAAATTCCCCCGCAGCGGGTGATCTTCAGGCAGACCGCGGTGCTGGCTCGGACGTCGAGCGCCCCGGGCAGCGCCGCGCTTTCGTCAATCGCCGTGGCCACCGGCGCGGTAACCGAGACCTCGCGGTTCGCCCCCAACCCCGACACGGGCTCCTCACACAGTTCGATCCCCACCGGCTGAAGCAGCCGGAGACTGGCCAGCGCCTCCTCCACTGACCAGACGCCGTTGGCGTCAATGCGGATCGCCGTGCTCGCACCGGCCACGGCGCGGATCGCAGCCAGCCGGGGGCCATCGTCGCCGAGTCCGACCTTGACCTTCAGGCAGGTGAAACCGGCGGCGACGGCGTCAGCGGCCTGGGTGGCGGCGCCGGCCCGGTCTGCGGCGGCGATCGTCGCATTGACGGCCACGGGACCCGGCTCGTCCCCCCCGAGCAGCCGCCAGACTGGCAGATCCGCCCGGCGGCCGGCCAGGTCCCACAGCGCCAGATCGATCCCGGCCATCGCCTGGGGGAGGACTGCGCGCGACCAGCAGGCGGTCAGCAGGCCATCGATGTCGGTCCCGTCGGCGTCCTCGAGCACGTCGCGGCAGTCCTCGATGGCCGCTCGCGCGGCGTCGAGGCTGACGCCGTCGTATGACTCAAGCGGCGCCGCCTCGCCGTAGCCGGTCACACCGTCGGCGCCCTCGAGCTCGACGCCGAGCAGTCCCCGCACCTCGACCGAGCTCGTCGCGGACACGAACGGGGTCCGCAACGGCACCTGGACGGTGTGGATCGTGAGTCTCACCCGCTGAGCAGCAGACCGGCCGCTAGCAGCGCGCAGAAGACGAGCTGGAGCATGCCGGTCCGGGCCAGGGCGCCGTTGAGCGACGGTCCGTCGCTGCGGCTCCGCACGACGCGAATCACTCTTGCGGCGAGGGGGAGCGAGAGCCAGGTGAGCATGATCCATGCCTGAACCGGACCGAACAGCCAGGTGATCGGGACCAGGACGTAAGCCAGGTAGAGCGTGGCGGCAAACAGCGTCCGGGTTCGCTCGCGGCCGATGCGGACGGCGAGGGTTCGCTTGCCGGCGCGGCGGTCAGAATCGATGTCGCGCACGTTGTTGACCACGAGGATGGCGGCGGCGAGCAGGCCGACCGGGACCGACAGCGCGAACGCCTCCCAGTCCAAATCCTGGGTCTGGACGAAGAACGACCCGGCCACGGCGACCACGCCAAAGAACAGGAAGACGAACACCTCGCCCAGCCCCTCGTAGCCATAGGGCTTGGGCCCTCCGGTGTAGGCGACGCCGGCCAGGATCGAGGCGGCCCCGACAAGCAGCAGCTGCCAGCCGGCCACGGCGATCAGGTATGCCCCGGCCAGCACGGCGAGGCCAAAGGTGACGTAGGTGGCCACCAGCACCTGACGCGGGGGGACGAGACCGCCGGCGGTGACGCGAACTGGTCCGAGCCGGTCCTCGGCGTCCGCGCCCCGGCGGGCGTCGGAATAGTCATTGCTGAGGTTGGTGCCGACCTGAATGAAGACCGCGCCGAGCAGGGCGGCCACGAAGCGCAGGGGATGAAAGACGCCCGTGTAGCCGGCCAGCGCCGTGCCCACCAGCACCGGGGCCACGGCGGCCGGCAGCGTCCGCGGCCGCGCGGCCATCAGCCAGATCCTCACCTCGCCGGGCACCCGATAGCTATGTGCTCCCCGTACCGACACCTAGGCCCGCCGGGGGAATTTCGAGAAGTCGGCGGGACGGTGCTGCAGGAACGCATCGCGGCCCTCGGCGGCCTCCTCGCTCATGTAGAAGAGGAGGTTGGCGTCATGGGCGAGTTGCTGGATGCCGGCCAGCCCGTCCTCGTCGGCGTTGAAACTCGCCTTGAGCAGGCGCAGGGCGAACGGCGAGAGCGCGAGCATCTCCTGGCACCAGGCGACCGTCTCGGCCTCGAGGCGGTCCAGCGGCACCACGGTGTTGACCATCCCCATGTCCAGCGCCTGCTGGGCGTCGTACTGCCGGCACAGAAACCAGATCTCCTTGGCCTTCTTGGGTCCGACGAGACGGGCGAGGACCGACGCGCCAAACCCGCCATCGAACGACCCGACGCGCGGGCCGACCTGCCCGAACCGGGCGTTGTCGGCGGCGATCGTCAGGTCACAGACCACATGCAGGACGTGGCCGCCGCCGATCGCGTAGCCGGCCACCATGGCCACGATCGGCTTGGGCAACCGCCGCATCTGAACATGCAGGTCGGTGACGTGAAAGCGGCCCACCGCGGTCTGCGCGCCGGCCGCGGCCGGATCGGCTCCCGGTACATAGCCCCCGCGCTGACCGCGAACCCGCTGGTCGCCGCCCGCGCAGAAGGCGTCGGGACCTTCGCCCGTGAGAATGATCACCCCAACCTCCGGGTCCTCACGAGCCTGCTCGAGGGCCTGAGAGATCTCGACGATCGTCTCGGGCCGGAAGGCATTGCGGACCTCGGGTCGGTCGATGGTGATCTTGGCAATCCCGGCGTCCGCGCCGGTACTGACCTCATAGCGGATATCGACGTATTCGCCGGCTGTCTGCCAGCTCGTGGTCACGGTGTTTGCTCCTCTGATTCGGTGGGCAGCAGGACTCTACGCGGGCGGGGCCAAGGCGGGCCGGGTGGCCCTGAGGAAGCTTTCTTAGGGTGCCCTAAGACACGATGGGGCACTCTGTTAGGGTGACCTAATGGCAATGCTGAGCCGCAAACGAATCAGCTGGGGGGCGTTTGTGGTCCTCGTGTCCGGGCTGTTGATCTGGCAGCTGGTCAGCGCATCGGGCGGCACCCCCAACCCGGCCGACCCGACCACGCACCTCAGCCGCTTTGCCGTCGTTCTCGACAGCGCGATCCTGGTTCTGCGTGAGGGCCTGGAAACGATCCTCGTCCTCACCGTGCTCACGGCCAGCATGCGCGGATCGGGCAGTGTCTACCGCCGCCCCCTCTCGCTCGGAGCCGGCGCCGGCTTTGTCGCCGCCGTTGTCACCTGGTTTGTCGCCATCGCCGTCACCAACGCGGTCGGGCCGGGCAGCCTCGACCTGCAGGCCGCCACCGGGCTGTTGGCCATCGTTGTCCTGCTGGTGGTCATGAACTGGTTCTTTCACAAGATCTACTGGACCGGCTGGATCTCGCATCACAACAAGCGCCGCCAGGCCCTTGTCGCCGCCAGCGGGAGCACCCGAGCTCAGAAGACCCTGTTCGGACTGGCCCTGCTCGGCTTCACCTCCGTCTACCGCGAGGGCTTCGAGGTCGTGCTCTTTTTGCAGAACCTGCGCCTGCGCTACGGCTCGGGTGTGGTGCTCGAGGGTGTCGCCCTCGGGCTCGTCTTTGTCGCCGTCATCGGCTATGTGACCTTTGGCTTGCAGCGACGGCTGCCCTACAAGCGGATGCTGGTGGCCACGGGGGTCATGCTCGGGGTGGTCCTGCTCGTCATGGTCGGCGAGAGCGTTCAGGAGCTCCAGCAGGCCGGCTGGCTCGGGACGACCACGATTCCGGTGGCCATACCGGGCTGGATGAGCCTGTGGTTCTCGATCTTCCCCAACGTGGAGACGATCGTCGGTCAGGTCGTCGCTGCGGTGATCGTCATCGGTTCCTACTTCCTGGCCGAGGAGCTCAAGGTGCGGCGGCCCCGCCGCCACGATTCTCGTGCGTCGCGGTCGCGGCGCCAGCGGCTGCCCGGCCCGGCCGCGCCCCGTCCCAGCCACTAGTAGCGGCCAGCGGCGCGCGGGCAATGGAACCTTGGCTGGCGGTCGCGGCGCGCAGGCACGGGCCGAGGGTGGCTCTCCAGACGCCCGGGGCGGCGACGCTCACCTATGCGGAGCTGTACGCGCAGGCACAGCGTACGGCGGGGGCGCTGGGCGAGCGGGGTGTGGCCGCGGGTGACCGGGTCGCGCTGGCCCTCCCCAGCGTCGAGCTCGTCCCCGCTCTGCACGCCTGCACCCTGATCGGGGCGGTGGCGGTCCCGATCGACCTGCGCCTGCGGGCGCACGAGCGACACGGGCGGATGCGCGACGCGGCTCTCGTGCTTGAGGAGCCGGTAAGCGGCGAGCCGGCCGCGCCTGGCGACCGCGAGCCCGCGGAGACAGCGACGGTCATGTTCACCTCCGGGACGACGGCGGGGCCCAAGGCGGTACGCCTCAGCTACGACAACTGGACCTGGAACGCGATCGGATCGGCCCTCGCCCTCGGCCTCGACCACGACGAACGATGGCTGTGCCCGATGCCGCTCGCTCACGTCGGCGGGCTCTCGATTCAGATCCGCAGTGCCGTCTACGGGACCACGGTGGTGCTGTACGACCGGTTCGAGACCGCGCCGGTGCTGGCCGGGTTGAGTGATCCCGCCCAGGGGATCACGCTCGTGTCGCTCGTGCCGACAATGCTGGCGCGGTTGCTCGATGCCGGCCTGCGCAACCCGCCCAGCCTCCGCTGGGCGCTGCTGGGCGGCGGCCCGATCGCGCCCGCGCTGCTCGAGCGCGCGCGGGCGGCGGGAGTACCGGTGGCCCCCTCCTACGGGATGACCGAGGCGTGCTCGCAGATCGCCACCCATGGCTGGCCGCTGCTCGGCACCGAGATTCGGATCAGCGACGAGGGTGAGGTGCTGGTCCGGGGACGGACGGTGGCGGAAAGTGCCCTCTCGTCCGACGGCTGGCTTCACACCGGTGACCTGGGCGGCTTCGACGAGGCCGGGCGGCTTGAGATTCGCGGGCGCCAGGCCGATACGATCATCACCGGTGGGGAGAATGTGTCCCCCGACGAGGTCGAGGCCATCCTGCTCGAGCACCCGGGCGTTCGCGACGCCGCCGTCTTTGGCCGGCCCGACTCACACTGGGGTGAGGCGGTGGTGGCGCGCATCGTGCCGGTGACCGAGCCCGGACCGACGCCTGCCGAGCTGCATGCGCACTGCGTGGCTCGATTGGCTCCGTTCAAGGTGCCCAAGCTCATCGAGCTGTCGGCCGAGGTTCCTCGCGGACCGACAGGAAAGCTGCTGCGGCGCGAGCTGCGCTGACCCTCGGGGGCGAGTGGGCGGCGCGCCGGCCGGGAGTCACGAGGAATGTGACATCAGTCGACGTCACATCGCTCGCACGTATCATCGGGCGATGCCCGCCGCATTGACCATCGAGCAGCTCGCCGCCCGGTCGGGGATGACCGTTCGCAACATCCGTGCCCACCAGGCCCGGGGCTTGCTCGAGCCGCCCGAGGTGCGCCTCCGAGTCGGCTATTACGGGCCTGAGCACGTCGAGCGCCTGCAGCTCATCCGCCAGCTGCAGGACGAGGGCTTCAACCTGGCCGGAATCAAGCGTCTGCTCGGCAGCGAGCCGGGGCCGGCCGAACGCCTGGACCGCTTTCGGCGCGTTTTGACCGAGCCACCCCATACGGAGCGACCCGAGAGTCTGACTCTGGCCGAACTGGCCGCTCGCTTTCGGGTCAACGCCGAGGACGCCCCGCGCGTGATGCAACGCGCCCAGCGGTTGGGCATTCTCGTCCCCGCCGGGGAGGGGACGTTTCGGGCGCCGAGCCCGACGCTGCTCGAGGTGGCCGAGCGTGTCGTCGCCCGCGGAATTTCCCTGGATGGCGCGCTGGCCGTGTTCGAGTCCATCGAGCAGCACTGTGACGCGGTCTCCGCCGCTCTCGTCCACGTATTCCTAGACGAGGTGTGGACCCCGTTTCAGAGTGCCGGCTTCCCCGAGGAGCGTTGGAGCGAGATCGAGGCGTCGATCGAGCAGCTGCGCCCGCTGGCCACCGAAGCCCTCGTGGCCATCTTTGGCCAGCGCATGGCCGCGCAGATCGATGCCGCCTTCGGTGAACTCGGCCAGCGCACCGCCGGGGTACCCTCCGGTCCACATGACTGACATCGAGCCCGACGACCTGCGCGCCGATGCCCGGGAGCGCTGGGAGCGGGCCTCGGCCGGATGGGGCCGCGCGGCCGACCGGATCCGGGACTGGGGCATGCCGGTGTCGGTGGCCATGGTCGACGCGCTGGCCCTGCAGCCCGGGCAGACGGTGCTCGAGCTGGCCGCCGGCCCGGGCGACACGGGTTTTTTGGCCGCGGAGCTGGTCCAGCCCGGCGGCAGGCTGATCTGCAGCGACGGGGCGGAGGCGATGGTCGAGGTGGCCCGCGAGCGTGCGCAGACGGTGGGGGTCAACAACGTGGAGTTTCGCCAGCTCGAGCTCGAATGGATCGACCTCGAGGCGGCCAGCGTCGACGGGGTGCTCTGCCGGTGGGGGATCATGCTCATCGTTGACCCCGAAGCGGCGGCCCGGGAGATCCGCCGCGTCCTGCGGCCCGGCAGGCGCGCCGCTTTCGCCGTCTGGGATGTGCCCGAGCGAAACCCGTGGGCGACGATCCCCAGCCGAGTGCTGATCCAGCGCGGATACGCCGAGCCGCCGGCACCCGACGCTCCCGGGATGTTCGCCCTCGCTCCGGCCGGAGCCCTCCAGGAGTTGCTCGCGGGAGCCGGCTTCACCGATGTCGTGGTCCGGCCCACCGAGGTGTCGCGCCATTATCCGGGCCCGGCTGCGTTTGTGGCCGAGACGGCGGACATGTCGCCCCTGTTCGGGGCCACCTACGCCAAGCTGTCTCCCGGCGAGCGCGAGGCAATCGCGGCCGACGTGGTCATCGCCCTGGAGCCGTTCACCGGCCCCGACGGCACGGTCACTCTGCCCGGTAGCTCGCTCGTCGCGGTCGCCACCGCCTGACGCTGACCGCGTCAGTCGGGGCCGCCACGCCCGCCACGGCCGCGAGGCGGGGTCCGTCTCGGCCGCGAGCCCCTGGTCCGTCGCGGCGACGGGCCTGACAGCAATCTTGCACTCTGGGCGGTCTTTTGCAGGCGTTTTCCCAGATGCACGGAGCGTGGACACTGTCGCCCCATGAGATCCAGACTCCTGTTGTTCCCGATCCTCGTTGCCGCCGTACTGATCCTGCCCACCACGGCCTTGGCCAACTACGGCCATGTCGTGACCCGGGGCGAATCGCTCGCCTCGGTGGCCGCCGCTGACGGTCTGAGCGTGAGCCAGCTGGCCGCGGCCAACGGCCTGGCGCCGACCAGCCAGATCGTCCTGGGCTCCACGCTTCAGATCCCGCCGCAGGGAGCATCGAGCTCTGCGTCGACCCCGGTAACAGCGGCCGGCGACTCCGAGGTGGGGGAGGCCCCCGACGGGGATGAGCCGACGGCGACGGCGATGCCGGCGGGGCTCACCACCAGCCCGGGCGGCTACGTCGTGCGCCCCGGCGACACGCTGTCGGGCATCGCCGCCGCCAACGGCCTGAGCGCGAGCTCGCTGGCGGCGCTCAATGGCCTGCGCCCGACCGGGGTGCTCCTGGCCGGTTCGACCATCTCGCTCGGCGGGGGCACCGCGGCTACTGGTGCGGTGGCGAGCTCGACCCCGGTGGCGACGTCGACGCCGGTCGTGACGAGCGCGGGCTCGGCTGGCGCCCAGCCGACGCCCGAGACGGTGAGCCCGTCTGACGTCGGGTCGATTGCCGCTGCCCACGGTGTGTCGCCCTCGCTGGCTGAGGCCGTCGGCTATCAGGAGAGCGGCTTCAACAACAACCTCGTGTCGAGCTCCGGGGCCACGGGGGTGATGCAGATCGAACCGGGGACCTGGTCCTACATAGGCTCGAACCTGGCCACGCCGCCGCCACTGTCGCCGAGCTCGGCCCAGGACAACATCCGGGGGGGTGTGTTGCTCCTGCAGTCGCTGCTGAACCAGACCGGCGGCGATCCCGCCCTGGCCGCGGCCGGCTACTACCAGGGCTTGGCCTCCGTGCGTGCGCACGGGATGTACGCCGACACGCAGCGGTACGTGAACAACGTTCTGGCCCTGCGGGCCCAGTTCGGCGGACCCTGACCGCACCGATCAAACCCAGCTCGGGTTACAGGTCAGCAACGACGCGGTGAGGACCGTCGCGATGGCGGTCCGCGTGCGGTTCAACCCGCGCGACGGTGACCACCTGGTCGGCACGAGCGCCCCGCGCACCGAGCGCGTCCGCTAGGACCATCGTGCACGGAGAGGGCCGCGCACAGCGGCGGGGTTGTAGCCT
>JAXDGI010000099.1:0-2658 GCA_034665145.1 Solirubrobacteraceae bacterium | reverse complement strand
CGGGAAGGCGACGCGCCGGGCCAGGGACGAGCGCCGGCTGGCCTACATGCTGTGCGCTCCGGCGGTCGTCGTGATGCTGGCGGTCACCGCGTACCCCATCCTCTACGCCGTCTGGCTTTCGCTGCGGCGGGCCGACCTGCGGTTCCCCGCCCAGTCGGCCTTCGTCGGCCTGGCCAACTACGTCACGGTGCTGCGGTCGGGACTGTGGTGGCAGGCAGTGGCCAACACCGTGATCATCACCGTCGTCAGCGTCGCCATCGAGCTGGTCTTCGGCATGGCGATCGCCCTCGTCATGCACCGGGCCCTGATCGGCCGGACGGCGGTGCGCACCGCCGTGCTGATTCCGTACGGGATCATCACCGTCGTCGCGGCGTTCTCCTGGCGCTTCGCCTGGACGCCGAGCCTCGGCTACCTGCCCCGGTGGCTGCACCTCAACGGCGATCCGCTCACCGCCCATGCCTCGTCGCTGGCGATCATCATCCTGGCGGAGGTCTGGAAGACCACCCCGTTCATGTCGCTGCTGCTGCTGGCCGGGCTCGCCCTGGTGTCCAACGAGCTCCTCGAGGCGGCCCGCGTGGACGGCGCCACGGCATGGCAGCGCTTCACGAATGTGATCCTGCCGGTGATGAAGCCGGCCATCCTGGTCGCCGTGCTGTTCCGGGTCATGGACGCCTTCCGGATCTTCGACAACATCTTCATCCTCACTCAGGGATCCAACTCCACGCAGTCGGTGTCGATCCTGGGCTACGACCAGCTCTTCGTCGGTCTCAACCTCGGCATCGGCTCGGCGATGTCGGTGCTGATCTTCGTCATGATCGCCATCATCGGGTTCGGGTTCATCAAAGGCTTCGGCGCTGCCGCGCCGGGGATGGACACGGGGAGGTGAACGCCCGGTGAGTGTCTCGGGCGAGAAGCGGGCCCTCTGGGGCCTGACGGACATCGTTGTCATCGCGCTCGCGTTGGTGCCGGTGGTTTGGATCGTGTCGCTGTCGCTGAAGACGCCGGCCACGCTCACCGACGGGGCCTTTTTCCCCCAGCACCCCAGCTTCATCAACTACCGGGGCATCTTCCACACCACCCTGTTCACCCGGTCCTTCCTGAACTCCATCGGTATCGCCGTCATCACGACCGTGGTGTCGGTGACCCTGGCGGCGATGGCGGCCTACGCCGTGGCCCGGCTGGACTTCCGGGGGAAGCAGCTGCTGGTCGGGGCCTCGCTGGTCGTGGCGATCTTCCCGCTGATCTCGCTGGTGAGCCCGATCTTCAAGCTCTGGCTGCGGCTCCATCTCTACGACACCTGGCCGGGGCTGATCCTCCCCTACCTCACCTTCTCGCTGCCGCTCGCGATCTATACCCTCTCGGCGTTCTTCCGGGAGATCCCGTGGGAGCTGGAGCAGGCCGCCCAGATGGACGGCGCCACGCCGTTCCAGGCATTCGTGCGGGTGATCGCACCGCTGGCAGCACCGGGGGTGTTCACCACGGCCATCCTCGTCTTCATCTTCGCCTGGAACGAGTTCCTCTTCGCCATCTCGCTCACGTCCACCGACGCCGCCCGCACCGTGCCGGCGGCGCTGGCGTTCTTCACCGGCAGCTCGCAGTTCGAGCAGCCGACGGGCTCGATCGCGGCTGCGGCGGTCGTGGTGACCATCCCCATCGTCCTGCTCGTGCTCGTCTTCCAGCGCAGAATTGTCGCAGGACTCACCGCTGGCGCGGTGAAGGGATAGAGGAGGAGGCGTTGTGGCCGAGATCACCCTGAGAGGCGTCACGAAACGCTACACGGACGGCACGGTGGCGGTCCGCGACTTCACGCTCGACATCGCCGACGGGGAGTTCATGATCTTCGTCGGCCCCTCCGGCTGCGGGAAGTCGACGGCGCTGCGGATGATCGCCGGGCTCGAGGACATCAGCGAGGGCGAGCTCCGCATCGGGGACGAAGTCGTCAATGACAAGCCGCCGCGGGAGCGGGACATCGCCATGGTGTTCCAGAACTATGCCCTGTACCCCCACATGACGGTGCGGGAGAACATGGAATTCCCGCTCCGCCTCGCCAAGGTCGATCCTGCCGAGATAGAGAAACGGGTGATGGACGCGGCCAAGGTCCTCGACCTCACCGAGCACCTGGACCGCAAGCCGGCCAACCTCTCCGGCGGCCAGCGCCAGCGGGTGGCCATGGGGAGGGCCATCGTGCGCCAGCCGAAGGCCTTCCTCATGGACGAGCCGCTCTCCAACCTCGACGCCCAGCTGCGCATCGCCATGCGTACCGAGGTCGCACGGCTCCAGCGCCGGCTCGGCACGACGATGGTCTACGTCACCCACGACCAGGTGGAGGCCATGACCCTCGGCGACCGCGTGACCGTGATGCGCAAGGGCCTCATCCAGCAGGTGGACACGCCGGCGAACCTCTATGCCAAGCCCGTCAACCTCTTCGTCGCGGGGTTCATCGGCTCACCGGCCATGAACTTCGCGCCCGCCGACTGGGGCGCCGGCAGGCTCCACACCGTCTTTGGCGACATCGAGCCGCCTCCTGCCCTGGCAGAGCGACTGAGCGACGCTCCACCCAAGATGATCGCGGTCTTCCTGACGGAGAACTTCGAGGACGCCGATCGGCGTGAGCACACCACGGTGGGCGTCACGTTCAAGGCCAACATCGAGCTGGTC
>JAXDGI010000098.1:0-16816 GCA_034665145.1 Solirubrobacteraceae bacterium | reverse complement strand
ATCTTGTTGTGAGCCTTGGTGATGCTCGCTCTACTCACCGGTCAACTCCTTAGTTGTTACCTCTCCAGCCGTGCCGCCGTTGGACCGCGGCGCAGCCTCCGATGGCCCAATCTAGGTTCGCGTGACAGCGGCGACAAGAACCGGGCTCTTTTCCAAGCTGCTTGCAATTCATGACGCCTCGGCCAGGTGGCGGGGCCGGCCGCGGAAGCCATTGCCGGCTCCCCCGGCGCTGCGCTCGCGGGCTCTGGCCACGGCGGTTGACGCCACCTGAACCACCGTGGCGGCGAGGTCCTCGGCATCGCTGTCGAACACCCGCGTCGACGTCGAGAGACCAGCGGCAGCCGTGAACCGGCCACGCTCGTCATAAATCGGCGCAGCAATGCAGCAGAAGTTGTCCTGGAACTCCTCCCGGTCGACGGCAAAGCCCCGCTCGCGCGCGCGGTCAAGTTCGCTGCGGAGTGCCGCCGGGTCGGTGACCGTGTGCCGGGTGAAGCGCTTGAGGCCACGACCGATGTAGGTGGCCAGTCCTGGCGGCTCGAGCTGCGCGAGCACAACCTGGCCCATCGCCAGCGCGTGGGCGCTGTCGCGGATTTCCGAACCCAGGCCGGGCATTCGCGGAACGCCCTGACGGCCCCGGAAGGCAACGATCTCGATCTTGCCCGAGTGCACGACGCCGAGGTAGGAGCGCTTGCGGGTGAGCAGGAACAGATCGTCGACCGTGCCGGCCAGCCCCTCGTGCCCAGTGGGGCTCGGCGCCGCCGCTGAAGTCAGTTCCTCCAGGCCCTGAGCCGCGCGGTAGACGCCGTGACTCTCGTGGACGGCAAAGCCCTCCTCGCACAGGCTGGTCAGCAGGTAGTACGCCGTGGAGACGCTCTTGCCCAGTACCGCGGCGACCTCATCGGCGCGCACACCCTCGGGCCGCTGCACGAGCAGGGCCAAGACGCGCAGCACAGCCCGGGCCGTGCTCAGGCTCCGCGTGGACGCAGCGGCAGGGACGTGCGCGAGGGCACGAACAGACTCGCTCTTCACTGAGATCCTCTCCTCGGACCGCGGCCCAGGATGACCGCAACAACCGGATTTCGACAGTAGAGGAGCAACAGCCCGAACGGCGTTACACGAGCGTTACCCACCGGCCTGGGTCGGCGGGGCCGGCGTCGCCCGGATCAGGCGCTGAGGGTCGGGTGCGTGCGCGCGCAACCCACCGATGCGGGACGCGGCCAGGCTCCGGCGCGGGTCTTGGAAGGGAAGATTGGCCAGCAGTCGCTGCCAGGCGGCCAGGTCGCCGGCCCCGCCAACGGTCTGCAGCCACGCCCACAACGCCTCCGGATCACCTGAGCTCATCACCGACTGGCGCATCCAGCTCTCCAACGCCTCGCGCTCGCGGATCACGCCGGGGGCATGGGAGCTGGGCAGCAGGGGCCCGGCGTAGCGGATCGCCGCCTCACGGACATCGCCGCGGAGTAGGAGCCCGCAGACCTGGGCCACATCGCTCATCACCCCGGCGCGCAGCCGGTAGTGCTCGGTCTCGATCCCATCGCCGAGCAACTTGCGCAGGCGCGAGATCTCGACCCGGATGCTCCCCGAGCGCTCGGGGATTCCGTGGATGCCCAGGCTGAGTTCCTCGCTGGTCAGCCCCCTGGGGTTCGAGCACAGCAGTGTGATGATCTCGCTGTGACGCAGTCGCAGCCGCGTGCTCTGCGCGCCCTGCTCGGCCTGCGCCCGATCGCGGCCGAGCAGGGAGAGCACCAGTCCGCCGGCGCTGGCACCGGGACGCCGTGTGTGCTCCGGGCCGCGGACCATGAACGCCTCCTCGGCCCCGAGCGCCTCGACCACGAGCGGTGGCCCGTCGACGCCCAGCAGCTGACCGCCGCCGGGGGGAAGCCTGAGGCGCGCCACCGGTAGCCAGCCCAGCGGTTGACTGGCAATCACACGACCGCTGGGCGCAACCAGCGCCCGCGGACCCGAGCCCGACCGCAATAGGTCGCCGTAACGGGCGAGCAGGAGAGCGTCGTGGTCAAGCATCGCGCAGCGCAGCTGCCCCTCGACGGCGCGAGCGGTGGCCGTGGCCACGGCCATGCTGTGGGGGTGCACGGTCGACATCGCGCCGGTGAGGTCGATCACACCGATCACCTGGCCGGTATCGGGATCGGTGACCGGCGCCGCCGCGCACGTCCAGGCCTGGACGACCTCGTTGAAGTGTTCGGTGGCGAACACCTGCACGGCGTGCCGGGCGGCCAGGGCGGTTCCGATCGCGTTGGTGCCGGCCCCGCCCTCGCTCCACAGGGTGCCCTCGGTGAAATTCATCGAGTCCGCGGCCCGCATGCGCACGTTCGCACTGCCCTCCACCCAGAGCAGGACCCCGTTGGCGTCCGAGACCACGATCAGATGCTGGGACTCATCGGCGCTGGCGGCCAGGCACGACCGGATCAGCGGGGCCATGACCGACAGCGGATGCATCTCCCAGCGCGCTGAGGTTTCGTCGGCGTCCGAAACGATCGGCGCCACACCGGGCCGACACGGGTCAACGCCGGCGGCGGCCGACCGGCGCCAGGACGCGGCGATGGGCGCCCGCACGGTATTTGCCTCGCCGCGGCGGGAAAATCGCTCCCACCCTTCGCTGACGAATTTCTCCCAGGCCCGCCTGAGCTCCCGCGCCCTTTGCGCCGGAGCGGTGGCCACGTCGATGGCCAGCCACTGATTCGGCATGCAACAAATGAGTCTAGACCCTCTGCGTACTCATTCCATTGGCCTAAGGTTCAGGTTTGCCACTGTCCCCGCACAGGCCGGTCACGCGAGCCCGGCGGGTGCGTCCGACGGGTCAGCGCGCCTGTGACGGGTGCGGCGGATCCTGTGGGGTGGGGAAGCCCTTGTCGATCAGTTCGATCCGGTAGCCATCGGGATCGGCCACGAAACAGATCCGGTACTCGTCACGGGATCCGGTCCCACCCACCCCGTAGGGCGGCTTCTCAGGCTGGATGCCGTGACTGGCCAGGCTCTCGAGCAGCCCATCCAGATCGTCGACGACCAGTGCCATGTGGTTGTAGCCGTCGCCGAGGTCATAGGGCTCATCGCGGCCGACGTTGACCGTGAGCTCGAGCACATCGCCGCCGCCGGGCAGCCCGAGGTAGACGTTGAACGCGGACTCGAAGTTCAGCTGTCCGCGCTTCTCAAAGCCGAGATGCGCGTAGAACGCGACCGATGCGTCGAGGTCGCGCACGCGAATACAGGTGTGGACATACCTGGTCACAACCCCACCGACGATAGCCCCATACCCCGCCGAGGGTGCCGCTTGCCGCGGGCTCGCGGGCCCTGGCGGCAAGCGTCCATCCGGTCTGATGATCGGGCCAGCGCGCCGACACTCCTGTGGTGAATGATGCAGGACGTGAGCCCCCGGAACGACACGAGCGCCCTCGATGATCTGCGGGTCCTCGATTTCTCGCGCGTGCTGGCCGGTCCCTTCGCGACGATGGTGCTGGCCGATCTCGGTGCCACGGTGACCAAGGTCGAGCGTCCGGGCGGCGGCGATGAGACCCGGGCCTGGGGTCCCCCGTATGACGCGCACGGGGAGGCGACCTACTTTCAGTCGGTCAACCGCAACAAGGACAGCGTGGTCCTCGATCTGCACGATTTGGCCGATCTCCGCCGCGGCCGCGAGCTCGCCGCCAGCGCCGACGTCATCGTGGAGAACTTCCGGCCGGGCGTGATGGAGCGCCTCGGGCTCGGCTACGAGGCCCTGGCGGCGGAGCGACCCGGACTCATCTATTGCTCGATCACCGGCTTCGGTGGCGGCGCCGGAGCCGACCTGCCGGGCTATGACCTGCTGGTCCAGGCCGTGGGCGGCCTGATGAGCATCACGGGCTCGCCGGAGGGCGAGCCTCAGAAGGTGGGAGTCGCCCTGGTCGACGTGCTGGCCGGCCTGTTTGCCTCGGTGGGGATCCTCACGGCGTTGCGCCACCGCGAGCGAACGGGTGAGGGCCAGCGGGTGGAGGTCGATCTGCTCTCGGCCCTGCTCGCCGGGCTGGTCAACCAGGGTGCGGCCTACACGATCGCCGGCGCCGTGCCGCGCCGGCTGGGCAACGCGCATCCGAGCATCGCTCCCTACGAGCTGTTTGAGACCGGCCACGGTCAGCTGGTCCTGGCCGTCGGTAACGACCGCCAGTTCGCCGCCCTGGGCGAGGTGCTGGGGGCACCCGAGTTGGCCGGCGATCCCCGCTTTGCCACCAACCGCGACCGGGTCTCCCATCGCGACGCTCTCCGGGCCCAGCTCGAAGCTCGGCTGGCAACCCGGAGCGCGGCCGACTGGGCGGAGGCACTGACCGAGGTCCGCGTCCCCGCCGGGGTCGTCAACGACCTCGCCGGCGCGTTCGCGCTGGCCCAATCACTCGGACTGGAGCCGGTCGCCAGCGTGCCGGGACCGGATGGCGAGGTCGTCCGGCTGACGCGCAACCCGATCCGCCTCTCGCGCACCCCGCCGACGTACCGCAGCGCGCCGCCACGGTTACCCGGGACCGGCAAAGACGCCGCGGACGGCTGAAGGCGGCTTCTGCTCACGGGGGAGGGCGGCCTGGATCTCAGGCTCCTCAGGCTTCATCGCCCGTCGGGCGATCAGCTTGCCGTCGGCGCCGATGAGGTCTCGGCCAGCAGCCCGGCGAGGTGGTCGCGCCAGCTCTCGGCGACGTGGAGGGTTTGGTGTCCACGCGAGTGGGGGCCGACCGGAAGCATTACGGCTGTCCCCCGGGGCACCTGGGCGATGGATCGCTCGAGAACGCCCAGCTCAGCCGGATTGAGAAGGTCGTCCTCGAAGTTGACGGCCAGCAGCGGTGCCCGGATGGCGGGGAGCCCAGGCGCCGGGTCGTAGTCCCGGGACGCGTCGAACCACCAGATGACGTCGTTGGCGTCATCGCCCGCCAGGATCGTCGTCTCGGTATCGCGCAGCCAGACGTCGGCGGCTTCAACGGTGGGAAGATCGGCCGCCATCTGCCGGGGGCTTCGCACCATGACCTGAAACAACGCCATCGCGTGACCGAGGCCGGCCGGCTGCGCGTCGTACCGGCCGCCGGCGTAGCCGGGATCGGACTCAATCAGATGGATGAGCAGCCGACGCCACAGCAGGTTGCGACCGGTGATGCGCTCGGGCAGGCTGGCGATGGCCATGAGCGCCTGCGCGATCTCGGGATAGCGCGCACCCCACATCCAGGTCTGCATGCCGCCCATCGATGTGCCGAGCAGCAGCCGCAGTGCTTCGATGCCCAGTCCGTCCACCAGCAACGAATGCTGGGCGGTGACGATGTCGCCGTAGCCATAGCGGGGAAAGTCAGGTCCGAGCCCGTCGCTCGGTCGGCTCGATCCCCCGTGGCCGATGGCGTCGGGCAGGATCACGAAGAACCTGCTCGCATCAAGAGGCTGGCCGCGGTCGAACAGGAACTCGGCGATGGACGGCTGCAGGAACTGCTGGCCAGAGCCGATCGTGCCATGGAGCAGCATCACGGCGTTGCCGGCGTCCGCGTCCAGGGACCCAAGCGTGTGGTACGCCAGGTTCAGGTCCAGACGGCGTCCGTCATCGAAGCGAAAGCCGCTGATCGTGTGCTGGCCTGGCGTGGCTTGGCTTTTCCAGTCGGTCACGGCGGCCCTCCTAGAAGAACGACAGGGTCTCGATGCCCACGCCCGCCTGCACGGTGCGCAGGACCTCACCGCGGGCGAGGTTGCACACGGCGATCGAGCCCTCGTTTTGATTTGCGATCAGCACCGTCTCACCATCGTCGTGGAAGGCCATGTTCATCGGTCCCTGGCCAAGGCGCAGCAGGGCTTGTGACGCGAGATCGGCGGAGAAGACCGTGGCCAGCGGAGCCTCGAAGCTGGTGACCACGAGATAGGTGCCATCGGGGCTGTAGCGCGCGATCTGGGCCGGCTCCCGATGCCCCTCGAGCTCGATTGTCGCGCGGACCTCGTCCGAGGCCGTGTCGACCACGAAGATCTGCGGCCGCTGCGCATCGACGAGGATGACCGTCCTACCGTCAGGAGACAGGCCAACTCCGGCGGCGCCATTCGGCGTGCGGATCCGCGCGATCATCCTCCTCGTGGCCAGGTCGACAACCGACGCGAAGGCGTCCTCCTCGTTCTCGGTGTAGAGCTTGCTGCCGTCCGGCAGGACCTCAAGCCGGTGCGCGTTGGTGGACTCCACCGCAATCACGTGCTCGATCGCCCCGCTCTCCGGGTCCATCTCAAGGACGACCCCGCTGTCCTCGCACAGGCAGTACAACTGGCCCTGAGGGCCCCAGCGCAGACCGTGCGGAGCCAGATACGGATACGTGCTGAAGTCACCGGTGTGCCGCCGTTGGCGCAGATCGAACCGCGCGATCAGATGGCCTGGATGCGGGTTGTCTCCGTGGATGCCATCGCCGTAGATGGGGACGTACGCGTAGCGCCGATCGGCTGAGATGAGAAGCTCATGCACCTTGGGGGCAAACCCGTCGAGCGCCAGCTCGGTGTCATAGGTCACCGGATCAAGGAACAGCACACGATTGCCGATCTTGTCGATGGCGATCAGCCCACTGCTACCGGTCAAGAAGTTGGGGTCGGCCATCATGCAGCTCCGTTCGGTCGCATCGACAGGGACGGGGATACCGAGTGGGGTGGCGCGAGGTGCGGCGGTCCACCGCCGGGATCGGCGCCACCGCCGGGATCGGCGCCACCGCGGGGATCGACCTCGATACCGAGCTGCTTCCCGACCACCACCAGCCGCTCGAGATCTCCCTCCGGATCGCTCAGCGGCCCGGGAAGCGGACGGCATGCGCAGCGGTAGTACTCCTCGATCCCGCCGGGCACGGTCAGGTCAAGCAGCCTCACCATCTCAGCGGTGCGGTTCTGCACCCGGTGGTGCACGCCCCAGGGGACGAGCACCAGCGCTCCGGCCGCGGCTTGGTACTCATCACCGTCAACCAGCACCGTGGCCGTCCCCTGCAGGACATAGAAGGCCTCCTCGTAGCGAGCATGGCGGTGGCCGGGCACCCCGCCACCCGGCTCGAGCACAAGTTCGGTGGCCGTGTAGGCGCCCGCCGTCGCCTGGCCGGCTGCTTTGACGTTATACGTCGCTCCGGCCGCGTACCGGCGCTCGCCTTCGCCGGCGAGCACCACGGTGGCACTACGCCCCTCACCGATCGGAAGGGCTCCCTCGAGCGGATCGGGGCTGCTCTCCATGTACGTCACGCCGTAGCGCACTGCTCGGGCGTTGATCTCGGCCACCGGCATCGTCCGGGGTTCACCCGCAGGTTCATCGCCCGGCTCACCCAGCTCAAGAAAGAAGCCCTCGTTCCCGCCCCGGGCGGTGAACGTGATGACCTCCGCGGTGCTGTCGCCGACATTGCGCCACTCATGAGGGATCCCGCAGGGCAGCGCGAAGAACGTACCATCGCTCACGGTCTGACGGAGCCGCCCGGCCTTCAGTTCGAGCGTGCCCTTGAGGACGAAGAAGCCCTCCTCCTCACGTGAATGGACGTGCTTGGGCGGACCAGCGCCGGCCGGTGGGTAATCGAGCCAGAACGTGTACTCGCCGCCTGTGTCCTCGCTGACGGCAGAGAAGATGATCCGGTCGTCGCCCATCCACCAGATCGAGATGCCCTCACCCGGGTTGACCAGCTTGCCCCGCCGGAGCAGCGGCGGGTCGTGCTGGAGGAGCCCGTTCATGTTCTGGGATGTCGACACGGGCAGCTATACCCTCAGTCCGCTGGCCGGGGTCCGCCACTCTTCCTGGTTCACGCCGGCGAGCAGGTGCTCGTGAGAGCGCTGGGCAAGGTCCATGACTCTGGTGCGATCCAGGTCGACCAACCGACCATTGCGCTTGACCGCACGACCGGCGACGAACACGGTGTCGACGTTGTGGACGCCCGCCGCCAGGGCGGCCGCGCCGACGGGGTCGATGAGCGGCACGAGACCCGGGGTATCGCCGCGAAGCACGACGATGTCGGCCTGCTTGCCGGGCTCGAGCGAGCCGATGCGGTCGTCGAGCCCGCACGCGGCCGCGGAGTCGATCGTCGCCATCTCGAGGATCTCGCGGACGGTGAGCGTGACGTCCGCGAGCGCCTGCCCCCGGCCGTGCGCCGCGGCGTGGTCGGCACCGCGCTGGAGCGCGAGGGCGACGCGCATCGCGGCGAACATGTCGCCGCCGACATTCGTGCAGACGTCGCTGGACAGCCCGGTCACGATGCCGCGCTCACGCAGCCGCCCGGTTGCCGGGGTGCCGTGTCCCATGTTCGCTTCGACCTCGGGCGAGACCGACGCGCGGCCGCCGGTGGCGGCGATGCGATCGAGCTCCTCGTCGGAGAGCATGCTGCAGTGCACGAACGTCGTGTCGGCCCCCAGGAGGCCAAGCTCGTCAAGGCGGAAGATCGTTCCGTTCGCGCCGCGGAGCCCGTCGCCGACGTGCACGGTGACGGGAAGGCCCAGCTCGCGCGCCAGCCCCCAGTCATGCGCCCAGGCGTCGGGCTCGGAGAACTCGGGCCCGCGGACGGCCATGCCGAGCGTGACGCGACCGCTGTCACTGGACCCGACCCCGTTGCGCATCCGCGCCACGTCGCGTGTGTGGGGTGAGCCGTCCCTGGCCAGGGCCTGCGCGTTGCTCGCGCCATAGCTGAATATGGCCCGGCCGCCCCCGTCGACGAGGGCCTGCCAGGCATTGTCGGCGTCCTCGGGGGTGTTGATGTTGTGCGACCAGTCCACGACCGTCGTGATCCCGGCGTCCAGTGCCTCGGCGACTCCGAGTAGCGTCCCGGCGTAGGTGTCCTCGGGTCGGAACCGCGGCGCGAGCTGGCCGCGGATGCGTGCGAAGTACTGCGCGAGTGTCCAGTCACACGCGATCCCCGGCAGCGCGCTCTGCCACGTGTGGCGGTGGCTGTCGATGAACCCCGGCAGCACGATGTGGCGCCGGGCGTCCACGATCGCGGCGTCCTCGACGGCGTCGAGGCGCCCGACCGCGGCGATCACCTCGTCCTCGATCAGCACGTCGCCGACAAACGGGGCCTCGCCCGCGGCCATCGTGACGACCCAACCTCCCTTGAGCAGCGTCCGGCTCGACATCGGGTCAGGCCTCGGCGACCGCGAAGCGAGTGTTCGGAGTCCAGTCGCCGCCCACGCGAGCACCGGGCACCGCGGCGATCAGCCGGTCACGCGACTCGTCGGCCAGCCGGCGCACGCGCGCGACGTCGACGTCGACGAGGTGTCCTTCGCGCTTGACCACGCGCCCGCCGACCAGGACGGTATCGACGTTGACCGTGCTCGCTGCCAGCGCCACCTGCGCGACCGGGTTGTTGACCGGATGCAGGTTGAGCACGTCGGTCCGCAGAAGGACGAGGTCGGCCTCCTTGCCCGGGGTTATCGAGCCGATCTTGCTGTCGAAACCGCAGGCACGAGCGCCATCGATCGTCGCGAACTGCAACACGTCGCGGCTGGTGAGCTCAAGGCGCTCGGGATCGGTGCCGTGGTTGAGGTGATCCTCATTCTCCATCGCACGCTGGGCGGCGAGCGTCGCACGCATCGCGGTGAACATGTCACCGCCGATCCCGGTGCAGACGTCGATCGACAGCGAGGGACGGATCCCGGCGCCCCAAAGCTTGGCAAGCGGCGGATAGCCGTGCCCCATGTGCATCTCGACCTCGGTGGCGATCGAGACCGAGCCACCGGTGTCGGCGATCATCTGGACCTCGTCGTCGTGCAGGCGGCAGCAGTGTGCGTAGGTGACGTCGGGGCCGAGCAGGCCGCGCTCGTTCAGAGTCGCCACGGGTCGCTGGGTGAATGCGCCTGCCCCGGCGTGCAGAGTGACGCGCAGTCCGAGGTCGCGGGCGGCTTTCCAGTCGGCCACGGTCACGTCCATGTTCGCGTAGTCCGGTCCTCGCGCGGCCACCGCGAGCGTCACGAGCTGGTCGTCGGAGTTGGCCCGTTCGTTTTGCAGCCGGGCCAGATCAGACCAGTCGGCTACAGCGTCCGGCGCACCCCAGATTGCGCTCGTGTTGCCGTGCGCGAGCACGGCGCGCGCGCCCGAGTCGGCGAGCGCGTCAAAGGCCGCGTCCGCATGCGCCGGGGTATTGAGCGCGTGTGACCAGTCGACCATCGTCGTGATCCCGGCGTCGAGGCCCTCGAGGACGCCGAGCAGGTTCCCGGCGTAGGTGTCCTCGGGCGTGAACGCCGGGGCGACATGGCCGAGGATGGTGCTCAGGTACTGCATGAGCGTCCAATCGGCGGCGATACCTCGCAGCTGTGTCTGCCACAGGTGCCGGTGGGTGTCGACGAAGCCCGGGATCACGATCCGGTCGGTCCCGTCGATGATCTCCGCGTCCGCGACGTCGAGACTGCGTCCGACCGCGGCGATCTTCGATCCCACGATCAGAACATCGCCGCGGGGCAGGTCGCCGAGATCTGTGTCGAGGGTGATGACCCAAGCGCCCTTGATGAGCAGGCGTGAACCGCCCTGGGTAGCTGTCAGTCCGCTCATGCGCCCGTCACCAGATTCTGGGTCGGCGCGGAGCCGTCCACGGTCGCCTCCCGCCATCCGGCGCGGCGCTGTGGCGCAAGCACCTCAGTCCAGTCAATACGATCAAAAATCTTGTCACCCATACGCGGAGCCCTTGCTTCCGATCGCTCGTAGATGGTCACATCACACCCCGCATACACTTTCAAGCTGTGCCGTAACCGGCACTGTCACTTGGACTGACCGCCGCGGGGCAAAAGGTCAGGTACTGGTGGACATGACATGCCACACGACCTACGCGCGGGCGGTGGGGTCGGCCGCGCGGGATCTGCTCGTCTACGGCGCTATGACCAGCTTGGTCCCCTCGCCTCGCTCCTGGCGCTGCCAGGCAGCGTCGATCTGGGCGATGGGCAGGACCTCCAGGTCTACGCTCAGACCACCGCGGGCGGCGAGCTCGGTGAGCCGGAGATAGGTCGCGCGGCGCACCTCGAGGGGGACATAGAAGATCACGAAGCCCATGATGTCGATCGCGATCGATCGCACCAGGGGCGCGGGCAGCGTGAGCGTGGTCGAGGCCATATGCCCGATCTGGACATGGCGTGCGCCCCGGCGCCCGGCGCCCATTGCCGCCACGGCGGGCGGTCCCCACAGCGGATCGATGATCACGTCGACGCCGTCCGGCGCGGCCTGCTTCAACCCCGCGGTCAGCTCATCGTCGTCATCGAACTCGACGATCGCGTCGGCGCCCAACTTGGCCAGACGCTCGTCCGGCAGTGCCGCGGCGATGACGCGGCCGGCCCCGAGCTCGCGGGCGATCTGCACCGCCGCGCTGCCCACCGCGCCGGTGGCGCCCAGCACGAGGACAGTTTCACCGCGGGCAAGCTTGGCGCGCCACTCGAGCGCGAGCCAGGCGGCCAGGCCGGTGTTCCCGAGGGCCGCCGCCACCGCGCTGTCGACACCGTCGGCGACGTCGCACACCGCATCCTTGGGCACGAGGGTGCGCTCGGCGATCGCGCCGTACGGTGAGAGGACCGCGTCAAAGAACACCCGCCGCCCGTCCGGCAGACGGCCAACCCCGTCGCTTCCGATAACCGAGGGAAGCGCCGGCGGCCCCGAAAAATGGGTGCCCGATGCCTTGAGGAGATCGAGATGGTTGACCCCCGCGGCCTCCACGTCGACGACTACGTGGCCGTCGCGGGCTTGCGGCTCCTCGAACTCGCCGCACTCCGGCGGCGCACCATACTTGTGTAGGACGGCTGCTCTCATATCGGCCATAGGGTCCAGCACGCACCGGGACGCGGCAGCTGACCCATGTGTCAGCCACGACCGCGCCTTCGACCAGCCCCGACGCCCTCGGTAGGCAGAGAGGTGCTGCCACCCGCGCAGGCTCAGGGGGTCGGAGGATCGATCTGGCGGGCCAGCTCATCGTGGGCGGGGTCGCGGCGGGAGAGATGGCGGGCGGTCAGCCCGCCGCTGGCTTCGCGGACACGCTGCCCGCGTTGGCCTGAGGGCAAGGCCAACTCGGTGAAGCGGACCATGCGCCGGTTGGTGCTGTTGAGGAACACCCCCCGCTCATGACGGCGCAGCAGCCAGAAGCCGAGCCGGATGAAGGGGTTGGCGATACGGGCGGGCCTGGAGACGGCGCGGACATGGAACTCCACGTCCCCGGTCTCGATCCACTTCCAGACCTCCCAGTCCATCTGGCCCCGTTCGACGTGACCCTCCAGCGTCCGATAGCTCCACCCGAACACGCGCACCTCGCGACCGGCGATTGACCGCACCGCGTCGTAGACATCGCAGACCCTGACGCCGACGCGGATCTTGAGCAAGCCGAGCGCCCTGAGCTCAAGCAGCATGTCGCGGCCGGGATAGGGCTCATCGGACACGTAGTAGGCCCGCACGACGGACGGATCGGCAAACTCATAGCCCTTGATCAGCTGGCGGGCCACGGCAAAGCTGCCATCGCGCACGGGCTCTCCGGGAGGCTCGGAGGGCAGGGGCTGGCGCCGGTCGTCGACGTTCCAACCGTTCGGGGGATGCTCGAGATCGAGCGCCGCGACGTCGTAGTTGACCGGAAGCGAGCTCAACGCGTCCAGGCGCTGCCGCATTCCGGCCGGAACGTTCACGTTCGGTAGCCGTTCTCGACCCGGCGCGTGTCGATCCGGATACCGCCCGTCATGCGACCGCCCGACAGCGCCACCACTCCCTCCAGGAAGGAGATCCACATGTGCAGCTGGATCTCCTTGGCCATGCGAACGTGGTGATAGAGCAGGTTGGAGAAGCGACCCGAGCTGCGAGCCCAGGACTCGATCTCGAAGGTGAGGAGATCGTCCTGGCCAACGCGGAATTCGATCTGGCCCGCCTCGAGATGCCCGGCCAGCGTGGCCAGCCGGAACGAGCGCGGCCGCAGGTCGATGACGCGCACCGGGCCGTCCCACGGACCGGGCATGCGGACGACGAACTCATCGCCGAGTTGCATCGTGTCGCCTTCGCCATAGACGCGTTGGAACCGGGCGAACTTGATCGGCGCCGCGCGGTTGAGGTTCTCGATCAGCCGTGCGAATAGCTCGTCGGGTGAAAACCGGCTCTCCCGGATGCTTGTCCGGTACTGACGATGAAACAGCGGCCCATGGCCGTCAGTCACGCCGATGACCTCGCTAGCGTCAACGCCATCCGGGTATCCAGGGGGGAGATGATCTGTGTCGCTGCCTTCCACGACCTCCGCGCGGTGCAGGGCCGTCACCCGCCACAGATAATCCCAGGACGTCAGGCCGATCCCCACCGGCCAGGTGGCGGCGGTGACCCAGCGGCGGGTGGGTGTGGGGCGTCGTGGCAAGCCCTGAGCCTACCGAGCCGACGCACCCTGCCAGCTAGGATCGCCGGACCTTGCTGACCACCATCCTTCATCGCTGGGGGCTGCGCGCCTGGCAGATGCAGAGCCTGTCCCTGGGCTCGATCGGCCTTTGCACCGCGTTGTGGATTCGGGCCAAGACCGTCGACCAGGATGAGCGCGGCAACGCCGAGCGCCGCGCGCTATTCGTCGGCCTGTGGCCACCGACCATCTGGCTGATCGGCGACAGCCTGGCCCGGCACGAGCTCGCCCCCGGACCATCCCTGCGCCGGCGTGCGCTCCGCCGTCGGGGGAGCCTGTGAGCCGCGCCCGCGCCGCCACCGTCGCCATCATGGGGATGCGCATCCTCTACGGCGCGGGGCTGGTCGCCGCGCCCACGCGACTGGGTCGGCGGTGGCTGGGGCCCGCCTCCGCGACGGCGCCCACGCAGGTGCCGCTCCAGGGGCTGGGGACACGGGAGATGGTGCTCCACACCGGCGTGATCTGGGCCGCGCTGCGCGGCACTGCGCTGCGTCCCTGGCTGGCCGGGAGCATCGCCGGCGATCTGACTGACATCGCCGCCACGGTCGCCCGCCGTGACGGGCTGCCGGACGGCTCGGCGGCGGCCACGGCCGCGGTCGGCGGCGGCTCGGCTGTGCTCACTGGTCTGCTTCTCGCCGCCGTGGACCGCTGAGTGAGGGTCGCCTACGACGTTGAGGGCGAGGGGCCGGCCCTGGCCCTGCTGCATCCGTTGGGGACCGACCGGCGGGTCTGGTCACCCGTGGTCAGGTACCTGCGCGAGGAGCGTGAGCTCATCCTGATCGACCTGCCCGGATTCGGGCAGTCGCCGCCGCTCGAGGGCAGGCCCACGCCGCGGGCGCTGGCCGGCGCGGTGGCCGAGCTGTTGCGCGAACTGGGCATCGACCGGGGCCATGTGGCCGGCAACTCGCTCGGAGGCTGGGTGGCGCTGGAGCTCGCTCTGCGGGGCAGTGTGCTGAGCGCCACGGCGATCGCACCGGCCGGTCTTTGGCCGTCCCCGCTGGTCCCCAAGCCAAGCGCGGCCCACCTGCTCGCCGGGCGCCTGCTCCCCGTGGTGGGATCGGTGGCGGCCACCGCTCCCGGGCGGCGGCTGCTCCTCAACAGTGCCGTGGCCCATCCCAATCGTGTCCCGCCGGCCGAGTCCACCCATCTCGTCCGGACGTATGCGCGGGCGCCCGGCTTCATTCCCGTCAACAACGCGATGCGCGCCAGTCGCTTCGAGGGCCTCGAGCGGATCCGCGTCCCGCTCACGCTGGCCTGGCCGGAGCACGACCGGCTGGTCAAGCGGCCGCCCTGGTTGCCCGAGAACGTTCGCAACGTCAGCATTCCCGACACCGGCCACATCCCCATGTGGGATGACCCCGAGCGCGTGGCCGAGATCCTGCTCACGGGAAGCGGCGGCTCACGCGCGGAGACCGAGGTCAAGGCGGCGTCCTGAGGCGCCGGCCTCCCGCCCACGGCGCCCCGGGCCGTGGGACGGTCAGTCTCCGCGTTCGCGGCGGCCACGCTCTGGCCGTGGGACGGTCAGTCTCCGGTCGCGGCGGCCACGCTCGGCGGGTCGCCACCACCCAGGATCCCGGCAGCCGGAATCCCGACGACGAAACATAGCGCCGCCCCGAGCAGCAACGTGTGGTGCACGGTGCTCGCCGTCAGCGTGCCCGACAGGGCGATCCCGGCCAGGCCGGCCCCAACCGCGGCCCCCAGCAGGCGCCCGACGGAAAGGATGGCCGAGGTCCGACCGTGGCTGGCCTGCGGCGTGGCGTTGAGCGCCGCCCGCGAGGTGGGAACGAACAGCATGCCGAGCCCGAGCCCGACGGGGATCAGCGGCAGGATGGTGACCAGCCCATCCAGGCTGATCCCGGGCAGGCCGAGAATGGCCAGCCCGGCCCCGGCCCCGATGAAGCCCAGCACGGTGGGAAGCTGCTCGCCCCGGCGATCGACCAGCCGACCGGCCAGGGGCGCCGCCGCGCCGACCAGCAAGGCAACGATGATAAGCGCCGCCGACGCCCTCAGGGCCGAGAATCCGGCGACCCGCTGCAGGTACTGCTCGGCGATGTAGAAGGCACCGATCATGACCGCGAAGGTCAACCCGGCGATGAGCGTCGCGGCCAGCACGACGCGGTTGACGGCGGGTTGCCCCTCGCCCTCGTCGGTGTGGACGAGGCTGGGGACGTGCCGGACGACGCCCAGGGCGACCAGCGCGGTCAGTGGCACCAGGGCCCACCAGTCAGCCCGCCAGCCGAAGGCCACCGTGAGCAGACCACCCAGGAGCGGACCGGCCAGGTTCGCCGTGCCCGCGCTCGCCCCCCAGATACCGAGGGCGGTCCCCCGTCGCTCAGGCGGAAACCCGCTAACCGCGCCGGCCAGTGCGGCGGGGCTGACCAGGCCGGCGCCCGCACCCTGGATGATGCGTGCCACGATCAGAGCGCCAAAGCTGGTGACCACTGCGCCGGCGGCGGCGCCCACGGCGAACAGCGCCAGCCCGCTTAGGGCCACCCGGCGGGCCCCGAAACGATCGACGAGCTCGCCGCCGGGGATCAGCAGCAACGCGTACGCGCCGAAGTAGGCGCTGAGTACGGCCGAGGTCGAGCTGCCCTTGACACCCAGACCGTGGGCCACGGAGGGCAGCGCGACCGTGATCAGCGTCCCGTCGAGCTGCAGCAGCGCGGCGGCCGCGGTGCAGGCGGCGAGGCGCATCCAGGCCGTGCGCGGGACGGGGGGCCGGGTGTCCTTGGTCCCGGCGGACGGGGCGGCGGCAGCATCGCTCACCGTTCCCAGTATCGCGACTGGTAACCGAACCGTGAAAATGCCCGTGGCTGCGGCAGGGATGACTAAAGTCAGGGGCATGTCCTTCACTCGCACCTATGCCCCGACCGGCGAGCTCTCCCGGGATCAGTCCCGAGCGGTATTCGGCCAGGTCATGGGCCTCGTCGCCCTCACCGTCGGCTGCACTGCGCTCGGCGCCTACATCGGTCGCAACCTGACCGGAGCCAGCGGCTTCATCTTCTTCATCGGTGCCATCGGATGCGTCTTTGGTCTCCAATTCGCGACCGCCCGGGGTCACGACCAGCTCGCGATCGGACTGCTGTTCGGCCTGGGCCTGCTCATGGGGCTGTTCGTGGGCCCTGTGCTGGCCTATTACGCCAACAGCAATCCGGCTCCGCTGTGGCAGGCAGCCGGCGCGACGGCCCTGTTCACGGCCGGGCTCGGAGCCTACGGCTATGCCACTCGCCGTGATCTGTCGGGCTGGGTGCGGCCGCTGATGTGGGCATTGGTGGCGCTGATCGTGTTCGGTCTCGTCGCCCTGTTCGTCGCCATCCCGGGTGCCAACATCATCTACGCCCTGCTCGGGCTGGTCATCTTCGGCGGCTTCACGCTCATCGACTTCAATCGCCTGCGCCGGTCGAGCATGGCCAGCGCGCCGTCGATCGCGGCCGGGATCTTTTTGGACATCTTCAACGTCTTCCTGCTCTTCCTGACCCTGTTCG
>JAXDGI010000097.1:0-4478 GCA_034665145.1 Solirubrobacteraceae bacterium | reverse complement strand
GACCGGGGCCTCGCCCGCGCCGGGGGAAGCGACGTGACCCCCACGGCGGGGAGAGAGCGCCCCCTTGTGCTCGTTGCCGATGACGACGAGGATATCCTCGACCTCGTGGTATTCCGGCTCGAGCAGGCGAACTACGACGTCGCCAGCGCTACGAACGGCGCCGAGGCACTGACGCTCGCCCGAGAGCGCATCCCGGACCTGGCCATTCTGGACGTGATGATGCCCAAGCTCGACGGCTACGAGGTCACCCGGCAGATCCGCGCGAACGACGAGACTCGTGACATGCCCGTCATCCTCCTCACGGCCCGCGTGCAAGAGGCAGATGTCACGCGCGGCTTCGAGGCAGGGGCGGACGACTACATCAAGAAGCCCTTCAGCCCCCAGGAGCTGAGAGCGCGAGTCCAGTCCATTCTCGGGCGGCGCTGATGCCGGCGTCGGCACATGGCGTGACGCTGGGAGACGTATTCAGGTGGGGCTCGGCCGGCCTCGCCGTGGCCGCGGTCGTTTTCATCTTCGTACTTGCCCTTCGGCGGGTCCACCTGAGCCGGCAGGAGCATCTGCGCAACAGGGCTGAGTCACGGCTGCGGCCACTCGCGCTTGCAATCATCGATGGCGACGCCGGGGAGTTCGCGCTCCCAGACGAGCATGACATCCGGGTGCTGGCAGGCCTGCTGTCCCGCTACGCCCGCCAGTTGACCGGGACGGCGCACGGGCACATCGCCGCCTACTTCGAGGCGCGGGGCGAGGTCGAGCGGGAAATGGAGGGGCTTCGTGGCCGTCGCGCCTGGCGGCGCGCAACGGCCGCCTTTGCGCTCGGCGGCATGAGCTCTCCCACGGCTGTCCCTCCGCTCCTGCGGGCGCTGGAAGATCCGAACGCCTCGGTGCGGTCCGCCGTCGCTTGCAGCCTGGGCCGGCTCAAGGCGCCTGAGGCCGTGAAGCCACTCCTGGAGGCGCTCGTGAGCGGCGCCGTCCCGGGCAGCCTGGCGGGCTGGGCCCTCATCTCGATCGGGGCGGCGGGCTTGCCGGGGCTCGGGAACCTGGTAACGCACCCCGAGGCGGCGATCAGAGCGGTGACGATCGATCTGGTCGGCGTGCTCGGCGATCCTGCGTACACGCCACTGCTGACTGAGCGTCTTCGCGATTCGGCCGCCGAGGTCAGGGCCAAGGCAGCGGTCTCGCTCGGCCGGCTGGGGGCGAGCGAGGCAGCGACGGAGCTCCGCATGGTGCTCGACGACCGGGTCCCCTTCGTGCGCGCGGTCGCGGCCGAGGCGCTGGGGGCGATCGGCGATCGACGCGCGGTCGATGCGCTGCTGGGCATGGCCCGACACGACCAGCAGGATCCCGCTCAGGCGGCTGCAACAGCCGTCGCGCGCATCGACCCGCGTGCGCTGCATGCAAGCGCGGAGAACCCGGATGCCGGACCGTACGTTCTGGAAGCGAGCGACCTGGTCGCCATGCGTGCCGTGTGAGCTTGCTGCACAGCGCCCTCGTCGTCACCGGCATCGTCGTGCTGGCGTACTTCGCGGTCCTGAACCTCATCTTGCTGATCTTCACAGCGGTCGCGTGGCGGCAGGTGACCCACCACGCGCGGGCCAAGGTCTACGGCGGTGCCGACGAGGCATTCAGCTCGCCCCTGACGCCGGCGATCTCCGTCCTCGTGCCGGCCTTCAATGAAGAAGCCGGCATCATCGAGAGCGTCCGGTCACTGGTCAGGCTGCGCTATTCCCAGCACGAGGTCATCGTCATCAATGACGGCTCGACCGACGAGACGCTGACCAAACTTCAGCGCGAATTCGACCTCGTCGCCGTGCGCAAGGTGTTGCGCGACAGCATCCCCGTCCGCCCGATCCGCACGGTCTACATGTCGCGCAGGCATCCTGAACTGACCGTCATCGACAAGGAGAATGGCGGTAAGGCGGACGCCCTGAACACCGGCCTGAATGCTGCGCGCTATCCGTACGTCTGCGCGGTTGATGCCGACGCGCTGCTCGATGAGGATGCGCTGCTCTACGTGGCGAAACCGATCCTCGACGATCCCGAGCGGACCGTGGCCACCGGTGGCATCGTGCGGATAGCGAACGGCTGCCGGGTCGAGGACGGGATGGTGAAGGAGGTGGGCCTGCCCAAGAGCCGCCTCGCGACCCTTCAGGTCGTCGAGTACTTCCGCGCATTCCTCATCGGCCGGGTGGGATGGAGCGAGATCGATTCGCTGCTCATCATCTCGGGCGCCTTCGGGCTCTTCCGCCGTTCGTTTCTGGAGGCCGTGGGCGGGTACTGGACCGAGACGGTCGGCGAGGATGTCGAACTCGTCGTGCGCTTGCACAGCTATCTGCGGAAGCGTGGCGAGGACTACCGCATCGCGTTCGTTCCGCATCCGGTCTGCTGGACCGAGGTGCCGGAGGACTGGGGGACGCTCATCCGGCAGCGCCGCCGCTGGCAGCGGGGGTTGGGTGAGGCGATCTGGCGCCACCGGGCGATGATCGGAAGGCCGCGCTACGGGATGCTCGGACTCGTGGCCCTCCCATACTTCCTGGTGTTCGAGCTCTTCGGGCCCGTCATCGAGCTGTTCGGCTATCTGGCGCTGCCGCTCGCGGTCGCCATGGGCCAGCTTTCGACCAGCTTCCTGTGGGCCGGCCTGATCCTGGCGGTCCTGTTCGGCTTGCTCTTGTCGATTGCCGCGGTCGCCCTGGAGGAGTTCAGCTTCCGCCGTCACCGCAGCAGCCGTGAGGTCGGCCGGACCCTTGCCTACGCGGTGGTAGAGAACTTCGGCTTCCGCCAGATCATGGGCGTGGCTCGCCTGATCGGCCTCGTGGACCTCATCCGCCGTCGCCAGCGCTGGGGGTTGATGCGCCGGCGCGGGTTCGGGAGCGTCCAGTTGGCGAAGGAGGCGGCGAGCCTCACGGAGGCCAGCGTGCCGCCACGTTCGGCTCCGGACCGCCGGACAGCCGGCCCTGGAGACAACAACAGTGGCACAAGCCGGCCCCCCCTTCTTTCTCGTCGCTTCCGGGTCTTCCTGCGGCTTGCCGTGACTGCGGAGCTTGCTGGTGTCGCAGTGTCGATGCTCCATGGCATCACGGGACTTGGAAGCACCGGGACGGACGCGGCCTTCACCGGATGGATCTATCCCGCTCTGTACCTCCTGCCCGCCGGCTTCTGCATCGCCAGGGGGTGGGTGGGTCGGGGTGAGCGTCTCGCCTGGCTCGCGCTGGGCGCGGGCGTGGTGGTGACCGGTGCCGGCTTGCTCGACCACGGCCTCGTTCTCCACGGCCTCGACCGCGCGGCTCATACAGCGATTCGCGCTGCGGTAGGGGCGGGCTTCTACCTGGTCACGGCCCTCGGCCTCATGCTGCTGCTGTGGCTTCGTGCGCGAGGCCGCCCCAGGATCCCCTGGCTCGACGGCCTTGGGGCCGCCCTGGCGCTGGCCGCCCTGGCGGCCTTCATCGTGAGCGAGTCGATGGCGGCCCACGGCACGCGGACGCTCTCGATGCTGGCCACGTATCCCGTCGTTCCCATCGGCGACCTGGTGCTGCTGGTGGTCGTCGCCATCGGGGTGGCCTCCATGGGCTGGCGCCCCGACAGGGCCTGGGCTCTGGTCGGCGCTGCCTTCGTGATCAAGGTCGCGGCCGACTCCGTCTACCTCTACCTGTCCGCGGAGGGCGCCTCCTCCCGTGGGACGCTGCTCGAGTCCGGCTGGCTTGCCTCTGCGTGCCTGCTCGGCTACGCCGCGTGGCGAGATCCTGGCGCGGCGAGGGCGAAGCGCGGCGAGGCCAGCATGGCCCTGGTAGCTCCCCTCTTCTTCGCGGTTGCGGCCCTGATGGTCCTGGTCTATGGCAGCTTTCATCGCATGCACGGCCGCGAGAACGCTGCCATCGTGCTGCTGGCAAGCGCTGCCTTGCTGGTGCCACTGGTACGGAGCGCGCTCAGCCTCGCCGAACAACGCCGCCTGAGGGCAGCCGCCTACGCAGACGCAATGACCGGGCTGATGAACTACAGCGGGTTTCACAGCCTCGTCGAGAACGAGATCGAGCGCACGCAACGCACCGGGGGAAAGTTCTCCGTCCTCACCTACAAGCTCGACGGCCTCAAACGGCTGAACGAGTTGCGCGGCCACCGGGAGGGCGATCGCCAGTTGCAGCGATTGGCGGACGCCATCCGGTCCAGCATTCGCGCGGCCGATATTCCCGCCCGGATCGCAGGCGCCGAGTTCGCCGTGGTCTTCCCGGCCACCAGCGGGGCGGGAGCGCAGTCTGCTGCTCGGCGTTTGAAAAGGCTCGTCGCCGTACTTGACGAACCGGTCCAGGTTACCGTCGGCGTCGCCGAGTGGCCCACGGATGGACCCGGCAAGGAGCGGCTTCTGCGGCGAGCCGACATCGCGCTCCTTGAGTCCGACCAAGGTGCCATCCTTGTGTAGTCCTCGTCGCCGGCTCGCGATCTTCGCTGCTCTGCCCCTGCTGGGCATGCTGTTGCCTCTGGCTTCC
>JAXDGI010000096.1:0-2553 GCA_034665145.1 Solirubrobacteraceae bacterium | reverse complement strand
TGGACTGGGTGGGCCTGGAGGCGGCTCGCTACCGTGCGGCGCCCGCCTCGGAACTCAACCCGCCCGCCCTTACCTACCACCGGCTCGTCCTTTTTTCCCGGCCGCCGGAAGAACTGGACCTGCTGTACGAAGGGGTGAAGCGGCACGTGCCGCCCCCCGCCGGATCGATCTCGCTGGTGCCGGCCGGCAGCCCGCACCGGGTGCGCTCGAGCGGGTGCAAGGACTCGCTGCACATCTTCCTGGAGCCGGGGCTGGTCGAGCGGGTCGCCGCCGAGGCGTTCGGCCTCGACCCGGCGCGGCTGACGGTCCCGCCGCTCGACGGCCTGGACCTGCCGCACCTCCGGGCCGCGATGGGGGCGGTGGACGCCGAGCTCACCGCCGGCGGCGCCGGCGGGCGGCTGGCCGCCGAGTCGCTGGCCAACGTCCTGGCCGTCCACCTGATCCGGCACGCCCTGGCGCCCCGCCGGCTGGCGCGCGGGCGGGACGGCACGCTACCGCGGGGGCGGCTCCGCGCCGTCGTCGCGTACATCGAGGAGCACCTTGACGCCGGCCCGACCCGGGAGCAGATGGCCGCGGTCGCCCGCCTTAGCACCTACCACTTCGCCCGCCAGTTCAAGGCGGCCACCGGGCTGCCGCCGCACCAGTACGTCATCGCCCGCCGCGTCGAACGGGCGAAGCAGCTCCTGCAAGGCGGCGGCTTCTCCCTGGCGGAGGTCGCCGCGCGCGCCGGCTTCGCGAACCAGAGCCAGTTCTCCCAGCACTTCAAGCGACTCGTCGGCGTCACCCCGGGGCAGTTCCGGATGTCCGCACGGTTCGAATAAGAGCCGCAAGCCCCACCAAGAAACCGGCCGGCGAACCCCCTATCTTTCTTTTGGCTCGCCATGCGAGAGGAGATCGGCCCATCGATCTTTGGTGGGATTTCTCAGCAACTGTCGAGGAGAAACCGGTGCAAATGGTGTCCATGGTGGGGACCATCGACGTGGTCGCCACGCTCGGGCCGACCACGTCCGATTCCCTGGGCGACGCAATCGTGCCGGTGTCGAGCACCGGCTCGGGTTACCTCTCCGGCCTCGGCGCGGTCACGATGACCGAGTCGCATACGACGACGATCCTCGCGGCCTCGCAATACAAGACGTCGCTCGTCATGGACGGGCGGGCGACGATCACCGACGCGGCCGGCGACCAGCTCTTCCTCGTGTTCGGCGGCGCGGGCGTCTTCACGGAGCCGAGCCAGTTCGATGACACGTTCGTCTACACGGTCACCGGCGGCACCGGTCGCTTCGCGGGCGCCAGCGGCGACGGCTTCATCCGGTCGACCGATGAGCCCGGCACCGCGACGGAGGTCCCGTTCGTCTTCAATGTCGACGGGGTCGTCCTGACGGTCGGATCGGGCTCGTCGTGAGTGGGCGGTCGGGGGCACCGGTGGACCGGCCACGGCCACCAGTGCCGCATGCCGAGCGGATACCATCCCCCCTGATCTGTGTCTCTCGTGTTCCAAATTCCGAGAAGGGAGTAGAAAGCATGATGGCCTACATCCGCCCATGGGCCGCCTGGGCCTGCATCGGGTGCCTCACCGCCTCGGCGCTGGTGGTTGCACCCCTCCTGGCAACGCTTTAAGGGGACGGGGCACGAACCCAGAGGCAGGCCGTGGAAGAGTCCGCTGATCCGGCGCTGGAGCGGACGCGCGAGCGGGTTAAGATGCTCGACGACCTGTACAAGAACGCGGTGGTCTCGATCACCAAGAGGTACGTCAACGACCATGACGAGCAACCGGCCATCATGGTCGCCCAGGACGTCTTCGCCGCGATGCGGAAGCAGGGCTGGCACTCTGCCAAGCTGGTGGACGCCACGGGCGAGCCGGTGAACGAGGGCAACGCGCCCAAGACCGATTTCGAGAAGGAGGCCGCTCGGGTGATCAACTCGGGCAAGCCCTACTTCGACCGCGTGGTCGGCGAGGGGAAGGACCGCCGCCTGCTGGCTGCGACCGTCGTCACCGTCGTTATGCAGAAGTGTGCCGAATGTCACCTCCACAAGAATGTCGGCGAGGTGCTGGGCTTCATCCGGTACGACATCCCCGTCGAGTGAGGGGATCCCGAATCGAGCCGTGGGGGTGTGATTTACCTCTGAACTTAACACACGTGCCACGCCCCGGAACCCGGCGCGTGGCGCGTCCGATAATCGCGATTGGACTAAACCGCTACGCGGTAGAATCTTGAGGAGTCGGCTTTCTCACCGGTCGAAGGCTTTCCGCCCAGTGAGCCCTTCCTAACCGCCTCGTCTCTCACTCCAGAGCCGCCCTACAGTCTCCAGACCAGCACGGTCGTGTCGAAGCTCCCCGTGGCGAGGTGGCGGCCGTCCGGGGCGAAAGCCAGACAGCGGACGCTGGAGCGATGACCATCCAGTCGATCGATCTCCCGGCCATTTCCTACCTGCCAGAGGCGCACGACCGGATCGTCGAATGACGCGGTGGCGAGCTTCGTGCCGTCGGGCGAGAACCCCACCCGCATCGCCCCGCCCGGGTGTCCACCCAACGACCGCAATGCCCGGCCCGAG
>JAXDGI010000095.1:0-16128 GCA_034665145.1 Solirubrobacteraceae bacterium | reverse complement strand
GGCGGAGCCCAGACCGGCTACGGCAACCTGCTGGGCTCGGTCCTCGGCCGGCGCGTAGGCAAGACGGCCAGCTACACCCGCTGGGACGCCCGTCCGCTGACCGCCGAGCAGCTGAGCTACGCCGCCGAGGACGTGGCCCACCTGCTGGAGCTAGCCGATGAGATCGAGCGCCGCCTCGACGAAACCGGGCGCCTGGGCTGGGCCCGCGAGGAGTGCCGCCGGCTCGAGTCAGCCACCGACGAGCGGGATCCCGAGACCGCATGGGAGCGGCTGCCGCGCATCGGTCAGCTCGACCCCAGGGCGCGGGCCGTGGCGCGCGAGCTGGCCGCGTGGCGTGAGCGCACGGCGGCATCTGTCGATCGTCCGGTGGGCTCGATCCTGGCCGACCCGCCCCTGGTCGAGCTGGCTAAACGCCATCCCTCGACGATCAGCGGGCTGGAGCAGATCCGTGGCCTGCATCCTCCGATCGTCAAGCGTCGCGGCCAGGCGATCCTCGACGCGATTGCCCGCGGCCGGGAGGCGGAGGGGATCCCTCGGGACGAGGCCCGAGCGCGATCGGAGGCCGGCGACGCGCCCCTCATCGCTCTGGCCGAGGCGCTGCTGCGTGCCCGCGCCCTTGAGGCGGGACTGGCCTACGAGCTGATCGCTTCCCGCGCCGAGCTTGAGCAGATCGTCGGCGCCGCTCGGCGCCGCGAGCCGGAACCCGAGCTGCGCACCCTGACCGGGTGGCGGCGCGAGCTGGTCGGCTCAGACCTGCGCGACCTGCTGGCCGGAGACAGCTGTCTGGGCGTCGGGAGCGACCGACGGCTGATGCTCCGCGGCCACGTCTAGACGCGCCCTCCGCCTCAGGCCGTGCCCGACTCGAGCATCACCGACAGCGCCGACTGCCGGTTGATCATCGTCTGCGACAGGGCACGGGCGATCATGCGCGAGCGTTTGACCCAGCCCAGATCCCAGTCCTTGAGATCCAGCGCGGCCGTGGCGAACACGATATGGAACCGGTGGCCGGGAGACTCGGCGGCGTGCTCATCACCGGTCTGGGCATTGACCAACCCCCAGCCGAGCGACTGCAGATAGGCGCGCTCGCTCTTGAGCAGATCCTCAGAGCTGCCGTAGCGGCCGACGACCACGAGCTGCACGGCGCAGTAGCGGTTGGCACCGGGGTCACAGCGGGTCACATGGGCGAATACCCGGGTGCGCGGCACCAGCGGCACGTGGCCCACCGACGGGCTCCGGCTGCTCGCCGATTGCCCGCACCCCGCGCCGGCCAGGCTGAGAGCCAGCGCCACCACCGCAATCACAGCTCGCCCGCGCATGCCCGCAATCTAACCGGCGTCGAACGGCGCGAGAGCCCGTGCGACGGCCTTCACGTCCAAACCGGCGCCCAGGCAGCAGAGCAGAGCCATGCGCGCGGCCGGTGCCGATAGGAAGGGAACGCTCACGGCCGCCGTGGCACGCAGGTCGGGCTCCGCGCCGGCAAAGCCGTAGGTGGCGAACAGCATCGAGGCGCGTTCGGGCCGGCAGGTGATGAGCACGGGCTTGATGTCCGCGACGGCCCGCAGCTGCGTGAGCATCCCAGGCGTAATGTGCCCCGCGCCAAACGCGACGATGACCAGGCCGTCAGCGTGGGCGGCGGCCCGCTCGAGCTGCGCCCCATCGTCGCCGAGGGCCGCCGTCACGATCTCCACCCGGTGCTCGAGCGTCACGGGGTCAAGAGCGGCCGGGAGTCCGATCGGACGGGCGTGCAACCATATTCGGCCCTCGACCACGCGCCCGATCGGCCCCGCGACCGGCGATCCAAACGCCGCGGGGCCCGTGCTGTCGACCTTGCGCACGGTGGTGGCGGCATGAATCTCGCCGCCGAAGACGACCACCGCGCCCACTCCGGCCGTCCGCCCGGTCCCCGCCACCGCGACGGCGTCGAGCAGGTTGGCCGGGCCGTCCGCCCCGGGCCGGCTGGCCGGACGGTTGGCCCCGGTGAGCACGATCGGCGCGTCGGCGGTGTGCAGCAGCGCGCTGCACATGGCCAGCTCCTCGAGCGTGTCGGTACCGGTGGTGATGACGACGCCCTCGCCGCCCGCGGCCACGTCACGAGCTCTCCGGCACAGCGCCAGCGCCTCATCGAGCTTCATCTGGGGACCGGGAACGCCGAGCACGTTCTCGGCCTCGAGCCGGGGCACATCTCCCAGCCCGGGTACAGCTCCGATCAGCTGCTCGGCATCGAGCGCGGGGATGGCCCGTTCGCCGCTCATGGCGATCGTGCCGCCTGCGGCGAGCAGCCGGACTGGACGGGTCAGGTTGGCGTACGGGCTCTGAGTCACGATGCGGGCAGGCTAATGTCTCCGGGGTCCTTCATGGCCAGCGCTAGTGAACTTTTGGCAGATCCCGAACTGCTCGAGACCGAGTGGGACCTCGCTCCGCTCGTGGATGGCAACACCTCTCACGGGGCCGAGGAGCTGCTCACCGAGGCCGTCACGCGCTCGACTGCCATCGCCGAGCGCTATCCGGGGCGGGTGGCCGAACTCGACTCGGCCAACTTGGCCGAGCTGATGCGGGAGCTGGCGGCAATCCACGAACTGGTCGGCAAGGCCGGGTCCTATGCCGCGCTGCGCTTCGCCACCGATACCGCCGATCCCGAGCGCGGCGCCCTCCTTCAGCTCATCCAGGAGCGCGCGACCGAGATCGAGACCAAGCTGCTGTTCTTCGAGCTCGAGTGGGCCGCGCTGCCCGACGAAACGGTCGATGAGCTGCTCGCCGGCGAGGGGCTCGGCTTCTGCCGACACTACCTGCGCACCGCCCGCCGCTACCGCGAGCACCTGCTCACCGAGCCTGAGGAGAAGATCCTGGCCGAGAAGGCCATCGCCAGCTCGAGCGCCTGGAGCCGCCTGTTCGGCGAGCAGGTGTCCGCCATCCGGGTGGCGCTGGAGGGCGAGGAAGAGCTTTCCCTGGACGTAGCCCTCAGCCGCCTGCAGTCATCCGATCGCGATGAACGCTGCGCCGTGGCCGGGGCCGTTTCGCGAGCCCTGGAGCCCGGTCTGCGCACCCGCGCGTTCATCTTCAACACGCTGCTGCACGATAAGGCCGTCGATGACCGCCTGCGGGCCTACCCGCACTGGCTGGCCAGCCGCAATCTGGCCAACGAGGCGTCGGACGAGTCGGTCCGGGCGCTCATCGAGGCCGTCCGGGGCCGGTTCGACATCCCCCAGCGCTGGTACGCGCTCAAGGCCCAGCTGCTCGGTATCGAGCGGATCGCCGACTACGACCGTGCCGCGCCCATCGCCCCCGAAGACGTGACTTTCTCCTTTGGCCAAGCTCGCGACCTGGTCCTCGATACGTACGCAGACTTCTCTGCGGACGCGGGCCAGACGACGCGACGCTTCTTCGCCGAGAACTGGATCGACGCCCCGGTCCGACCGAACAAGCGCGGCGGTGCCTTTTGCTCATACACGGTCCCCAGCGTGCACCCCTATGTGATGCTCAACTTCACCGCCCGCCGGCGCGATGTGCTGACCATGGCCCATGAACTTGGCCACGGGCTGCACGCCGCGCTGGCTCAGCCCCAAGGGGTCTTCCACCATTCAACCCCGCTGACTATGGCCGAGACGGCCTCGGTGTTTGGTGAATCGCTTGTCTTCGGCCGCCTGCTCGACGCCGCCACCGACGACGCCGATCGCCTCAGCCTCCTGGCCGAGCGCCTGGATGGCGCGGTGGCCACCGTGTTTCGTCAGATGGCCATGAATCGCTTCGAGTACCTGGTCCACACCCGGCGTCGCGACGAGGGCGAGCTTTCGGTGCCGCGCTTCAACGAGTCCTGGGTCGAGTCCCAGACCGAGTTGTTCGGCGATTCGGTGGAGATCACCAAGGGCTACCACAGCTGGTGGTCCTACATCCCGCACTTCATCAACACGCCGGGCTACGTGTACGCCTACGCGTACGGGCTTCTGCTGGCCACCTCGATCTACCGCCGCTACGTCGACGAAGGTCCCTCGTTCGCCCCGCGTTACCTCGATCTGCTCGCCGCCGGTGGTTCGCGCAGCCCCGAGGCCCTGACACGATCTTTCGTCGGCATCGACCTGGCCGACCCGGGCTTCTGGGACTCCGGCCTGGGCCTGATCGACGAGCTGCTCAGTCAGGCCGAGACGCTGGCCTCCGCGCGCGGCTGAGGCGCCCGCGGTCCGCCTCGCGCCGCCGAGGCGCCCGCGGTCCGCCTCGCGCCGCCACCCTCAGTGCCGCGCCCGGCGCGTGCGCGAGCGCTCCTGCTGGCGCGCGACCACGTTGGCGATCAACTTCAGCACCTGGTCGATCCCGGTCGCCTTGGCCTCGCCCTTGGCAAACGCCTGCTCCCAATCGGCGATGTGCCCCTTGGTGGCCAGCTCGTTGAACTGGGCGCGCTGGACCTCCAGCCGGACCTTGGCGTCGGAGGGGATGTCCTTGCTCACCTTCGGCCCGGGCAGCTCGACCCGGTAGTGCTGGACGTCCCCCCGGCCACGCAGTTCCAGTGCCGCGACCAGCTTCAGTGGCTGCAGGGCCGGCACCTCTTCGAGGAACCGGTTGACCGCCGTCTCGATCAGAGACTTGGTATCGCCTGGAGTGGTCACGACTAGATCTTGTGGCGCTGCAGCAGCTTGCGGCCGATGACCATGCGCTGGATCTCGGAGGTGCCCTCGCCGATCAGCAGGAGCGGCGCGTCCCGGTACAGGCGCTCGATCTCGTACTCCTTGGAGTAGCCGTAGCCGCCGTGGATGCGCAGGCATTCCTCAACGCAGAAGCGGCCGGCCTCAGAGGCGAACAGCTTCGCCATACCCGCCTCGATATCTGAGCGCTCACCGGCGTCCTTGAGCCGGGCGGCACGCTGGGTGAGCAGGCGAGCCGCGTCCACCTGGGTGGCCATGTCGGCCAGCTTGAACTGAATCGCCTGATGCTGGGCGATGGGCTTGCCGAACGTACGCCGTTCCTGGCTATACCTCAGGGCGAGTTCCAGGGCGCGCTGGGCGATGCCGACGCCGCGGGCGGCCACGTTGACGCGGCCGAGTTCGAGCGCGTCCATCATCTGAGCAAAGCCCTTGTTGAGACCGGCCTCCTCGCCGCCGAGGATGTCGTCGGGGGACCGCTTGTAACCGTCGAAGACCAGCTCGGTGGACTCGACACCCTTGTAGCCCATCTTCTTGATCTGGGGCGGAACGTCCAGGCCCTTGTGGTCACCCGTGTTCTCGCTGACCCCGGGCGCCTTTTCACAGATGAAGCAGGTCATTCCCTTGTGCTTGGGGTCCGCGTTGGGATCGGTCTTGACCAGCGTGAAAACGAGCGCGGCCCGCAGGCCGTTGGTGACCCACATCTTCTGGCCGTTGATCTCGTACTTGCCGCCTTCGACCTTCTTGGCACTCGTCTTGATCGCCTGCACATCGGACCCGAGTTCGGGCTCGGAGAGGCTGAAGGCCGCCCGGAGCTCACCGGTCGCCATCTTCGGCAGGTACTTCTGCTTCTGCTCGTCGCTCCCGAACTTCATGAGCAGGTAGGAGCCGATGAAGTGGGTGTTGACGATGCCGGAGATGGAGATCCAGCCTCGCGACAGCTCCTCCACGATCATCGCGTAGGTCGTCAGGTCCAGCCCCATCCCCCCGTACTCCTCGGGAATCGTCACCCCGAACAGCCCGAGCTCCTTCATCTGCTCGACGATCGGGTCGGGGAAGCTGTCCTCGTGGTCGTAGTGCTCGGCGTGGGGGAGGATCTGCTCGTCCGCGAACTGGTGGACCATTTCGCAGATCGCCTTCTGCTCGTCGGTGCGGTCCTGGTACGGGGTGGCTACGGCCATGAGGGAATCGGGCTCCTGAGCGACGGTTTCTCTAGGCAGCCGAGAATACCGTCACAACTGTGTGCCGATTCGCCCGGGGCTCGGGGGCTTGGTGGGAACCTCCGTCCCAGAGATGCCATATCTAGAACTTTGGGACGGCGGTCTCGCCGAGGATGCGCTCGTGGCTATCGCCCGACGCCAGCGCGGGAACCTGACCATCGACCAACTGCGCCAGTGCGGCCTGGGTAAGTCCGCCATCGCCTATCGCTGCCGCCAAAAGCGCCTGTTCCGAGAGCACCAAGGCGTCTACGCCCTCGGTCGCCCTCCCTCGCTGCCCCTCGAACACGCGGCCGCCGCCGTCCTGGCCTGCGGCCCGAAGGCCGCCCTCAGCCACGAATCCGCCTTCACCCTGTGGGGCTTTGACTCGCACTGGAAGTTCCCGCTCCACGTGACATGCCCGACGCGGCGCAAACGCCCCGGGATCATCACTCATGAAGCCCCCGGCCTCGTCCGCGCCGACACTCGCATCCAGCTCGGCATCCGCGCCACCAGCCCGGCGCGAACGCTGCTCGACCGTGCGCCCGACCTCCCCGAGCGCCAGCTCCGTCGTGCGGCCGCCCACGCCCGGCGCGAAGGGCTCATGCACCCCGCCGGGCTGCTCGACCTCCTGGAGCGCAACCGGCGCCACCCCGGAGCCCAGGCGCTGGCGGCCACGATGACCGATCAGGCCCCGACCCGCTCGGACTTCGAGGACGCCTTCCTCGTCTTCTGCTCCCATCACGGCTTACCCACGCCCCTGGTCAACACTCGGGTCGCCGGACACGAGGTCGACGCGTACTTCCCCGAGTCCGGACTGATCGTTGAGCTTGACGGCTGGGATTTTCACCGTGATCGCGACGCGTTCGAGGACGACCGAGATCGCGACGCCAGCGCGCTGGCCGCCACGGGCGTCCCGACCCTCCGGGTCACGTGGGAGCGCATGACGGCCAGAGCAGACCGGGAGGCCCGGCGTCTGCATCAGATCCTCGCCCGGCTGGCCCGCGACCGCGACCGCGACTGCGACCGGGCGATGGGCGGCCCCTCCGGCTAACCGCGCGTCTGCGCCGGCGCTGCGTTCTGTGCCGGCGCTGCGGTCTGTGCCGGCCGCTCGGACTTGACGCCGCGGCTCCAGGCCGACTCCGGCCGCTCCTGAAGCTCACCGTCGAGTTCGACGTCCGACTTCTCGTTGAAGAAGCAGACCAGACCCTTGATCCGCCCAACCTCGGCCAACGGCTCGTCGTAGTACCAGACGAGGTCTGTACCGCCCTCGAGGTCGACCGAGTAATAGCTGGCGGTGCCCTTGTAGGGGCAGCTGGTCACCGTGTCAGACGGAGTCAGGTCAACCAGCACGTCCTCGCGGGGGATGTACCAGCGCGGGGGCAGGTTGGACTCAAACAGCGCCAGCGCCCGCCTCGTCTCGGCCAGGGCACTGCCCTCGAGCGAGACGCGGATGTGGCGATCGGTGGCCACGACGTCAACCCGGTGATACGGATCCCTCGGGTGCACGCCGATCTCCTCAGCCTCCTCCAGCCAGCGGCCCATTCGGTTGAAGTAAAAGGCGATCAGATCCTTCAGGCCCGCGGGGGCGTCGGGCAACGGGTCCGGGTAGTACCAGGCTCCGGCGTCCACGGTCTCCCCGCCGGCAGCGATCGTGTAGTACGAGGCGTCGCCCTTCTTGGGGCAGTGGGTGCTCCGGTCGCTGGGCGCCAGCACATCCTGGCGAACGTCCTCGGGCGGGAAGTAGTAGATCGGCTGATGCCCGGACTCGTGCAGCATCATGGCCCGGCGGCTGTCGGCGATCACCTCACCGCCAACCTCGACTCGGATTCGCTTGGGGGTCGGCTCCAGGTAGACGGCCCAGCCCGGCTCGGGCGGATCGAAGTTGAACCGGCCGGCCGGCTTGCGCCCCAGCGGTCCGGTGCCGGTCATCCATCCCATACCAGGAAAGGCTACAGAGACCCGACCGCGGCGCCGGAGAAGGGCGCGGCCGGTGAGCCAGGGTGCTGGCACACTCCCCAGCCGTGAACTTCGCCCGGGACATCGTCGACGCCGCTCCCCCGGCGCGCCGCGCGCTGGTCGAACTGACCCATGAGGGTGAGCGCCGGGAATGGACCTTCGGCGAGGTCGCCGACCGCGCGGCTCGTCTGGCCGGAACGCTGCAGCGGCACGGGGTCGGCCAGGGCGACGTCGTCCTGACCTTGATCGGCAATCGGCCCGAGTGGGTGCTGACCATGGTGGCCTGCTTTCGGATCGGCGCGGTGGCCCTCCCCGGCAACGAGCAACTGCGGGCCAAGGACCTGCGCCAGCGTCTCGACGGGGCGCGCCCCAGGCTGATCGTGGCCGACGAGCGCAACGCCTCCGCGATCACCCAGGCCGCTCCTGACTGCCCGGTCCTGCTCATCCCGGATGAGTCCCTGTTCGCGGCCGAGCCGGTTCCCGCTATTGACCTCCAGGCCACCGATCCGGCCCTGATCACCTTCACGAGCGGCACGACCGGCGAGGCCAAGGGTGTCGTGCACGGCCAGCGCTATCTTGCCGGTCAGCGCCTGCAGGCCCGGAGCTGGCTCGACGCCCAGCCCGATCAGCTCGTCTGGTGCACTGCGGCCAGCGGTTGGTCAAAGTCGGCCCGCAACGTATTCATCGCCCCCTGGCTGGGCGGATCCGCCGCCCTCCTGCACGACGCGCGCTTTGACCCCGAGCAGCGGCTGGCCATCCTGGCCGCCGAGAAGGTCAACGTCCTCTGCATGGCCCCGACCGAGTACCGCGTGATCGCCAAGCGGACCGAACTGAGCCCGGTGCCGTCGCTACGCGGTCTCGTCGCCGCGGGTGAGGCGCTCAACCCCGAGGTGCTACGCGCGTTTCAGGAGGGAACCGGCCTCCAGATCCGTGATGGCTACGGCCAGACCGAGACCGGCCAGCTGACCGGCGTGCCGGCCGGTGGCGAGGTCCGGCCGGGCTCGATGGGCCGCCCGCTACCCGGAATCGAGCTCGAGGTCCGCGAGGGCGAGCTCGTGCTCGCCGACCCGCACAGCGATCCCACCTTCTTTGTCGCCTATCTGAACGGAACGCCCTCCCCCGAGCACGAGCCCTGGCCGACCGGTGACCGCGTCGCCGCCGATGAGGACGGCTACCTCTATTTCGAGGGGCGCACCGACGATGTGATCATCTCGGCCGGCTATCGCATCGGCCCTTTCGAGGTGGAGTCCGCGCTGGTGTCCCACCCGGCCGTGGCCGAGGCGGCCGTGGTCTCGGCTCCGGATGAGGATCGCGGCGCGGTGGTGCGCGCGGTCGTCGTCCTGCGTGACGGGTGCGCTCCAAGCGACGCGCTCGCCACCGAGCTGCAGGATCACGTCAAGGCGGAGACTGCGCCGTACAAGTATCCGCGCATCGTTGACTTCGCCGCCGAGCTGCCCAAGACGACCAGCGGCAAGGTCCGGCGGGCTCTGCTCAGAGCCCAGGGACGCCGCTAGTGGGAGACCCACTAGCCTGACACCATGAGCGATTACCGGCCCGCGATTGGCATCACCGTGGCCCGGACCGAGGCCACCTGGGGTATCTGGAACCAGGCTGCCGCCGTCCTCCCGTTCGCGTACATCACCGCCGTTCAGCGCGCTGGTGGGACCGCGCTGCTGATCCCGCCCGATCCGGCCATGGCCCAGGAGCCCCACGTCGTTCTCGAGCGGATCGACGCCCTCATCCTCTCCGGCGGGCACGACATCGATCCGGCCGCCTACGGCGCCGAGCCCCACCCGGCCACCAACGGCACGGTGCCCGACCGCGACCGGACCGAGATTGCCCTGGCCCGCGGCGCGGTTGAGCTGGACATGCCGGTGCTCGGCGTGTGCCGCGGCATGCAGCTGCTCAACGTCGCGTTCGGCGGCAGCCTTCACCAGCACCTTCCCGAGCTCTACGGGCACGAGGAGCACCGCCGTGTTCCCGGCAGCTTCGTCGGCTCAGATCACGACGTGACGCTCGACACAGGCTCGCGGGCCGCGCAGGCAGCCGGTGAGACCGTTCACGTCACGAAGTCCCATCATCACCAGGGCGTGGACACGATCGGCGAGGGACTGATGGTCACTGGCCACTCCACGCTCGATGATCTCGCCGAGGCGATCGAGAGCCCCGAGTGCCGCTTCGTGCTTGGGGTGCAATGGCATCCTGAGGCCGATGAGAGGAGCCCGGTGATCGCGGCGCTCGTGGAGCAGGCCCGCGACTACCGCACCGTGCGCGGCTCGGCGTAGCCGGCCTCACGCACGGTCTGGGCGACATGCGCGGCGTGCTCGGGCCCGCGGGTCTCGAGCACGAGTTGCACGGCAGTTTCGCGCACGTGGAGATCGAAGCCCTCGCGGATGTGCTCGACGTCGAGCAGGTTGGCCCCCTGATGGCCGACCAGCGAGAGCAGCAGGGCCAGCGACCCGGGACGATCGGGCAGCCGGGCCAGCAATACGAGCCGCCGACCCGCCTGGCTCTCGTGCCGGCGGGCGATCTGGGCCAAGAGGCCGGCATCGACGTTGCCGCCCGAGAGCACGATCGCCGTCGTCCCCGGTCCGGCCTGGACCTCCCCGGCCAGCAGCGCAGCCACGCCCACCGCCCCCGCGCCCTCGACGACCAGCTTGGCTCGCTCCAGGAGCAGCACCATCGCCTCGGCGACCTCGTCCTCGCCGACAACGACCATCCGGTCGACCCAGTGTCGGATGAGACTCAGCGTCAGCTGACCGGGCCGCTTGACGGCGATGCCGTCGGCGATCGTGAGCGCCGAATCGACCGCCACGGGTTCTCCCGCGCTCAGCGAAGCCGGGAACGGGGCGCAGTTGGCGGCCTGGACGCCGATCACCTCGACCTCCGGCCGCGCTGACTTGATGGCGATCGCCACTCCGCTGATCAGGCCGCCGCCGCCGACCGGCACGATCACGCGAGCCATATCGGGGACCTGGGCCAGCAGCTCGAGCCCGAGCCCACCCTGGCCGGCGATCACGTCGGGATCATCAAAGGGATGGACAAAGGCCAATCCGCCGGAGGCGGCGCGCTCGCGCGCTGCGGTCAGGCTCTCGTCCACCGAGATGCCGACGAGCCGCACCTGAGCGCCGAGCGCGATCGCGCCCTCGACCTTGGCGATCGACGCCGACTCGGGCATGAAGACCTCGCAGGGCACGCTGCGGGCGCGCGCCGCGTAGGCCACGGCCTGAGCGTGATTGCCGGCGCTACCGGCCACAACGCCGCGCTGGCACGCGGCGTCCCCGAGGGCAGCGATCTTGGCCAGCGCACCGCGCAGCTTGAACGAGCCCGTGCGCTGGAGATTCTCGGCCTTCAGCGCGACGACGCCGCCGACCCGTTCGGCCAGGGTCTGGGAGCTGAGGATGGGCGTCTCGCGGATCACACCGGCGCCGGCCGCGGCGGCACGGCGAATGTCCTGCGCCGTGATATCGGGCTCGGTCAGGCCGCCGGGGGCACGGATGGTGTCGTGGTCAGTCGCCAAGCGCGATCACCGCGTCCATCTCGACCTGCGCCCCCTTGGGCAAGGACGACACTCCGATCGCGACCCGGGCCGGCGGGCTGGACTCAAAGAACGATGCGTAGACCTCGTTGACAGCCGTGAAGGCCGACATGTCAGTCAGGTAAATGGTCATCTTCACCGCGTCGCCGAGCGTGACACCAGCCGCCTCGCAGACGGCGGCCAGGTTTTCCAGGCAGCGGCCGGCCTGGTCGGCCGGGGAGCCGGCGGTGATCTCGCCGGTGCGGGGATCGAGCGGGATCTGTCCCGAGCAGAAGAGCAATCCCCCCGCGCGCACGGCGTGCACATAGGGGCCCACCGCCTCCGGCGCCCGGGGCGCATTCACCGTTTCACGATTGGCTGTCAATTCAGCTCCTTCCTTGGGGGCCCACAGCCTATTGCCAGCCCGCACCGGAGGCGAGGCCCTCCCCGGCGCGGCCCCTGGGCTCTTCCCAGTCCTCCTGGCGACCGAGCGCGGTCATGTCCAGGTAGTAGTGGGTTCCGCCGACCTGCTCGGTCCCGCGGCCATAGGTGGAGTAGGTGTGAAAGACACGGTCGCCGTCGCGCAGGAAGGCGCTGGTGCCATGCAGCTCTCCCCGCAGGTCGGTCAACCCGCGCGCGGCCCACTCGGCCCCACTGCTGTAGTTGTACTGGACCGGCGCCACCGCCTCGTCGAGGGTGACGTGGAAGTCGTAGTTGAAGTCGCTGCCGTACGACGAGTACCACGGGAACGTCCACCCCTGGCGGGCCTTGAAGTGCTCGATCTTCTCGATCGGCGCCCGCGAAACGACGGCCATCGTCGTGTCCCTCGCGTGCAGGTGCTCGAGGTTGCCGTACTGGTCGACGCGGCCCGAGCAGCTCGAGCATCCGTCCTCCCATTCGGGGTCGAACATGAAGTGGTCGACGATCAGCTGGCGGCGCCCCTCGAACAGGTCAAGCAGCCTTGCCGCGCCCTCCGGCCCGGCAAAGCGGTAGGGCTTGTCGATTTCAACCATGGGGAGCCGCCGGCGCTGGGCGCTCAACTCATCCCGGGCTTGGGTCAGACGCTTCTCCTCCTGCAGCAGGGCGCGGCGCGCGCGCAGCCACTCGTCACGGGAAACGATGTCGGGCAGGCTCATGGCCTCTCCTTTTCCGGTCACTCGGTGAACGGTAGAAGACTGTCACGGCCCTGAGAACTCATCGCTAGGTTCAGAGCCATGCCCAACCGCCTGGCCGCCGAGACCTCTCCCTACCTGCTCCAGCACAAGGACAACCCGGTCGACTGGTACGCCTGGGGCGAGGAGCCCCTGGCCCGGGCACGAGCGCAGCAGCGACCGCTGCTCGTCTCGATCGGCTACTCGGCGTGTCACTGGTGCCATGTGATGGAACGTGAATCGTTTGAGGATCCGGAGATCGCCGCGCTGATGAACGAGCGCTTCGTGTGCATCAAGGTCGACCGCGAGGAGCGCCCCGACGTCGATGCGGTCTGCATGGAGGCCTGCCAGGCCATGACCGGCCAGGGCGGCTGGCCACTCAACGCCTTCCTCACACCCGACCAGGCCCCGTTCTACACCGGGACGTACTTCCCGCCCGAGCCCCGCCACGGGCTGCCCAGCTGGCGCATGGTCCTCGAGGCCGTGGCCAAGGCCTGGGACGAGCGCCGGGAGGACGTCCTGACCTCCGGCGAGAAGGTCCTGCAGGCGATCGGCGCCGGCACCCGGGTTCGCGCCGGTGACGAGCCGCTCACCCAGGAGCGGCTGAGCGAGGCGGTAGCGGGAGTGCGCCGCAGCTATGACCCCGGCCAGGGTGGCTTCGCCCGCGCCCCCAAGTTCCCCATGTCTTCGGTCATCGAGTTCCTGCTCGCCCGCGGCGAACGCGAGATGTCGATGACCACCCTGCGCGCCATGGCCCGGGGCGGGATCTACGACCAGATCGGCGGCGGCTTCTCGCGCTATTCGGTTGACCCGACCTGGACGGTCCCCCACTTCGAGAAGATGCTCTACGACAACGCGCTGCTCGCGCGGGCCTACCTGCACGGGTGGCAGGCCTCCGCCGAGCCCACGCTGCGCCGGGTCTGCGAGGAGACGCTCGACTGGGCGCTGCGCGAGATGCGCGGCCCCGAAGGCGGCTTCTGCTCGGCGCTCGATGCCGACTCCGAGGGCGTGGAGGGTCGCTTCTACGTGTGGACCATCGACCAACTCCAGGCCATCCTCGGCGAGCTGGCGCCGTCAGCCATCGCCTACTTCGGAGCGACCGAGGCCGGCAACTTCGAGGGTGCCAACGTGCTCGAGGCACGCGGCCCCGAGCCGCCCGAGCGTGCGGAGATCCGTGCCCGCCTCTACTCGGCCCGCGCCGAGCGCACCTGGCCGGGGCTTGACGACAAGCGCCTGACCACGTGGAACGCGCTCATGATCTGTGCTCTGGCCGAGGCAGGAGCCGCCCTGGAGCGGACCGACTACGTGGAGGCGGCCGTGGCCTGCGCTGAGTTCCTGCTCACCGATCTGCGCGATGACGGCGGGCAGCTGCTGCGGACCTGGAAGGACGGCCACGGCCACATCGAGGCCTATCTCGACGATCACGCCCATCTCCTCCAGGCCCTGATCGTCCTCTATGAGGCCACCTTCGATCCCCGCTGGTACGCGGAGGCGACCCGACTGGCCGACACGCTGATCGCGCGCTTTGGCGACGACGAGCTGGGCGGATTCTTCACCACGGCCGGCGCTGCCTCGGGCTGGCCGCGGCGCAAGGACTTTGAGGATTCACCGGTGCCCGCCGGCAACTCGTCGGCCACGTTCGGGCTTCTGCGCCTCGCTCGCCTATCCGGGCGCGCGGACTATGCCGAGCAGGCCGGCCGGGCGCTGGCGCTGCTGGCTGCGATCGCCCCGCGCCATCCGCTGGCCTTCGGTCATGCCCTGCAGGCCTTTGACTTCGCCCTGGCCCGTGTGCGTGAGGTGGCGATCGTCGGCCCCGACCTGGGGGCGCTGACACGCGAGGCCCGTGCCGGCTACCGCCCGCACATGGTGCTGGCCGGCGGCTCCGGGGACGTTCCCCTCCTCGCGCACCGCGCGCCCGTCGGCGGCCGGGCCGCAGCGTACGTCTGCGAGCACTTCGCCTGCCAGGCCCCGGTCACCGAGCCGGCGCAGCTGGCCGCACTGCTGTGAGGTTCGGCTGCAGCGGCCTGATCTACAAGACCGGCAGGTAGCGCTGCAGCTCCCAGGGAGTGACCTGGACGCGGTAGTCGTCCCACTCCTGGCGCTTGATCTCGATGTAGCGGTTGAACATGTGCTCGCCGAGGGTGCGCAGCACGAGCTCGGACTGAGCGGTGAGCTCAATCGCCTCGCCCAGCGTCTCCGGCAGCTGGTCGATGCCCAGGCGCCGGCGCTCGTCCGGAGAGAGGTGGTAGAGGTTCTTCTCCATCGGATCGGGCAGCTCGTAGCCGTGCTCGATCCCCTCCAGGCCGGCCTGCAGTAGGACGGCAAAGGTCAGGTACGGATTGCAGGCCGGGTCGGGGCAGCGCAGCTCCATGCGCGTGGCCCGCTCCTTGCCGGGGTGATAGAGCGGCACCCGGACCAGGGCCGAGCGGTTGCGCCGCGACCAGGCCACGTAGACCGGAGCCTCGTAACCGGGCACGAGCCGCTTGTAGGAGTTGACCCACTGGGCGAAGATCGAGCAGATCTCCCGGGCGTGGCGGAGCTGCCCGGCGATGAACGCCTTGCCGACCGGGGAGAGAAAGTATGGGTCGTCGGCGTCGTAGAACGCATTGTCCTGGCCGCGGAACAGCGACTGGTGGGTGTGCATTCCCGAGCCGTTCTTGCCGAACAGGGGCTTGGGCATGAAGGTCGCGTGGAGCCCGTACTTCATCGCGTACTCCTTGACCGTGATCCGGTAGGTCATGCAGTCATCGGCCATCTTCATCGCGTCGGCGTAGCGCATGTCGATCTCGTGCTGGCTGGGGCCCACTTCGTGGTGCGTGTACTCGGTGTGAATCCCCAGCTGCTCGAGGGCGAGCACCGTCTCCCGGCGCAGGTCTGAGCCCGCGTCGAGGGTCGTCAGGTCGAAGTAGCCGCCCTCGTCGAGCACCTCGGTGCTCTTCGAGTCGCGGAAATAGAAGTACTCGAGCTCGGGCCCGACGTAGAAGTGGTCAAAGCCCATGCGCTCCGCACGCTGGACGGCGCGCCGGAGCACGTGCCGCGGATCGCCTTCGTACGGCGTGCGCTCCGGCGTCTGGATATCGCAGAACATGCGCGCCACCCCGGCCTCACCGGGACGCCAGGGGAGGGCCCGGAAGGTGGTCGGATCGGGCATCGCGATCATGTCTGACTCCTCGATGGCGTTGAAGCCGGTGATCGAGGAACCATCGAAACCCATCCCGCCCTCGAAGGCGTCGGGCAGCTCGGTGACGTTGATGGAAAACGCCTTGAGCTGCCCCAGCACGTCGGTGAACCACAGCCGGATGAAGCGGATATCGCGCTCGGCGACGAGCGAGATGACGTCGTCGGCGGTCAGTGGCGGCTCGGACATGGCTGCGGAACGTTACTTGGCGGCCGCGACGCGCGTCCTCGTCCGTGACTACTGTTGGCCCATGGGACGGACCGTCCTGCTGCTGCTGACCGCGGGGGGGCTCGCCGCCTGCGGCGCCTCGAAGGCCGCCTCTTCGGTGGCGGCGTCCTCCACGTCGCCGCCCAGCGCACGGTGTGGCCCGGCCGGCGCGCGCACGTTGGTGCGGGGGAGCCGGGTCCGCGTGTATGAGGAGCAGCGCACCGTCTACGCGTGTGCGACGGGAAGCCATCGGCGTCCGGTCCTGGGGACGACCGGGACCTGCCTCCGA
>JAXDGI010000094.1:0-18181 GCA_034665145.1 Solirubrobacteraceae bacterium | reverse complement strand
ATACGAAGCTCCGCAGGACCCCGAAATCCATCTTGACACTGCCGAGACGGACATCACTGCCGCAGTGGCACAGATCCTCGATGCGCTCGATCTGCGCCACGATGCCTGAGCCCGGCAAGTCCTATCTGGTCTGCGCCACGCAGCGCAGCGGCAGCACGCTCCTGTGCGAGCTGCTCAAGGGCACGGGCGTCGCCGGACGTCCGGAGGAGTTCTTCGAGGCAGTTCGAGACACGGGGCTCCCGCCCCATCCTGGGGACTACCTCACCGGCCTACCGCCCACCGGCGTCGGCGTCCGCAACGAGCCGACGCCCCCGGAGGGCCCCGCGTACTCCTCCTTACTAGGGATCTCGGACTACCGTCACCACCTCGAGCGAACATTCGCCTGGGGAACGACCGCCAACGGCGTGTTCGGCGCCAAGCTGATGTGGAATCAGGTTCCCGAGCTGCGGGCCCTGGCCGGTGAGCTGCCGGAGTTCGCCGGGCTGGAGACGGCACAGCTGCTCGAGCGCCTATTCGGCAGCCCCCGGTACATCTGGGTCTCGCGCAACGACAAGGTGCGCCAGGCGGTGAGCTTGTGGAGGGCCCTGCAGGTCCGCAGCTGGCGCCACGGCGACACCGGCAACGGCCGGGGCTCGCCCCAGTATCGCTTCAGGGGAATCCACCACCTGGTCACGCGGCTGCAATCAGAGGACCGCGGCTGGGAACAGTTCTTCTCCGGGCACGGTCTGCAGCCCTTGAAGATCAGCTATGAGGACGACCTGGAAGGTAATCCGGACGGGGCGATCGATCGCGCGCTGTCGTGGATCGGCGTGCTACCCCCGCAACGAGACACGGTCAGGCAGCCGCTGCGCCGCCAAGCCGACGCGCTCTCGGACGCGTGGGTGGCCGCATATCATCGAGACGTCTGCACCGCGACGGGCGCACCGAGCGACCCGCGCTGAGCTCTCGCCCTTCTCTGGTTCTCATCGTGCCCGCGAAGCCTCCGAACATCCTCTATCTCAACTCGCATGACACCGCGCGCTACGTGCAGCCCTACGGCAACGCCATCCCCACCCCGAACATCCAGTGGCTCGCCGATCAGGGCGTCATGTTCCGCAACGCCTTCTGCGCGGCGCCCTCCTGCTCGGGCAGTCGCGCGGCGCTGCTGACCGGCAGCTACTGCCACAACAACGGGATGATGGGTCTGGCCCATCGCGGCTTCGCGCTCTATGACTACGGCCAGCACATCGTGCACACGCTGAGCAAGGCCGGCTACCACACCGAGCTGATCGGCGAGCAACACGTGTCCGCCGACCCGTCGATTCTCGGCTACGACATCGTGCACGACATTGAGAACACCACCGTGAACTCGGTGGCGCCCGCCGCAATCGAAGCGCTGGGCGGTGGGATCCCGGAACCGTTCTTCATGTCGGTGGGCTTCTTCGAGACCCATCGGAGCTTCTTTGCTCCCAGTTCGGTACGCGATCGCGTGTACTCGCTGCCACCTCCCTTTCTCCCCGACACCCCGGAGATTCGCCAGGACGTCGCCGCGTACAAGGCGAGCGCACGCTCTCTGGATCATGGCGTCGGCGCGGTTCTCAACACGTTGCACGAGACTGGCCTGGACCGCAACACGCTCGTGATCTGCACAACCGATCACGGCCTGGCCTTCCCCACCGCCAAGGCCAGCCTCCTGGACCGTGGAATCGGTGTCATGCTCATTATGCGGGGACCCGGAATGCCGCCCGGCGTGGCTCACGATGAGCTCGTCTCCCAAATCGACGTCTTCCCCACGATCTGTGAGATCGCCGGCATCGAGGCGCCCCCATGGCTGCAAGGCCGCTCGCTGGTCGGCCTCGTCTCCGGCACCGAGCCGGCGGGAGCCCGGTCGGCGATCTTCTCCGAGCTGACCTACCACGCCGCCTACGAGCCCCAACGCGCGATCCGGACCGAACGCTTCAAATATGTGCGCCGCTTTGACGAATACCCCTATCCGGTTCTGCCCAACTGCGACGACAGCCCCAGCAAAGACGCGTACCTGGCGCGCGGGTGGGGCAAGCGGGTGGTCCCGCGTGAGTCTTTGCACGACTTGTTCTTCAACCCCGGCGAGGGTCGCAACGTGATCGATGATCCCGACTACGCGTGGGTGGCCGGCGATCTGCGTGGCCGCCTCGCCCACTGGATGAAGCAGACGTCGGATCCGCTGCTCGACGGGCCGGTGCCGGCACCCGCCGGAGCGTGGCTCAATGCCCAGGACCAACTGTCCGCGCAGGAGCCAACCGATGTGCCCACCGCGGTCCCTCTCTCAGACGGATAGGCGGTCTCCGTGGCCGTGGCTGCTCCGCCCTTTGAGCTGCTAAGCCACTCGGTTCACCCCGACCGCGTCTGGAGGCCGAAGGCCTACGGAACCCCACCTAGTTTCTGGTCAGCTACCTGATCGACGGCAAGCGCGCGCGGTCTGGATGGCCTGACTCCGCGGTCGCGACTCTGGACCCCGGTCAACCTGCGGGTTGAGATCTGAAATCAAGCCGACGTTCAACCCTCGGGCGCGTGCTCAGGAGCGTCTGCATCGGCAGCGACAGGCGTTGCGGCCGCTGGGCTGGGCAGTCATCCTCGTTGTCGTGGGCCGGCCGGGTTTGGGGTGGGTTTAGTAGGGCGAGCCGGTCCCGTGTTGAGCGAAGCTGAGGAGGCTCGTGAGAAAGTGGTCCCAACCGCTCTCGCATGTGTCGTAGCAGCTGAGGGTGGGGGTCAGCCCGATGTGCCGGAACCTGAGGGTTCCGCCTGTCTCCCGGTTCGCAATCAGCTCGAAGACGATCCTGGTGTCCTTCCACTCGGGGTGGCCGGTGTGGGTGGTGCAAGTCCAAACGACCTTCGACGGACTTGTCGCCTCATCGACGCGCAGCAAGATCTTCTGGTCGTGCCGGGCGAAGATGAGCTCGAGTTGCCCGCCTTCGGAGGGGTTGCCCCTGACTCGTGTCGTCCACCAACCGCCGATCCCTTCGAGCGTCGTGACGGCCTCGAAGACTCGCTCGCAGGCGACCGCGAATCGGCACTCGCGGGCATAGTCCCGGCTCACGGGTGTACTGCGCCCGGGGCTCGCTTGAGCAAGACCGGCGGCTCGAACTGGGGCGGTATCGTGGATCTGTCGAAGCCGTGCGATTTTGCCGTCGCTGATGGTGAAATGCTCCGCGACGCGGAGCTGTCCAACCTCCTGGACGTGCATGTCGTAGAGCAGCATCGCCTCATCGCCGTCGCTCATCTCTGAGAGCAGCTCGACGGTTCTGACGATGCTGCCGAAGCCGCGGAGCGCTTGAGCGAAGGATTCGGCCGTCCGATACTGGTTAATCGGTACCTCGACCTCAAGCGTGGGCGCCAGCAGGCCGATCGCCTTCTCATAGTCGCCGCTAGTCCAACCTTCGTGGTAGCGCCGCACGACCGCCAGCGCGTGATCTGAGCTCACAGTGCCTCCCTTTTTGAGTGGATCTGACCGCATCGTACAAGCATACACTTGTACAAGGTCCTGCTTGATATTCTGACCGCGTGACCGCCGAAGCTGCACTCGCCGCGCTCGCCGAGCCACGTCGTCGCGCAATCCTCATGCTGGTTCGCGACGAGCCGCACTCCGTCAACGAGATTGCCGCGCATTTCGACATCACCCAACAGGCTGTTTCCCAACACCTCCAGGTGCTCAGGGACGCGGGCCTCGTCGCGGTCCGCCCCCTGGGGCAACGCCGGCTGTATGCGGTGCGGACCGAGGGGCTTGAGTCAGTCCGCGAGTTCCTCGCCCAACTGTGGCCTGACCGCCTCGAGAACCTCAAGCAGGCCGTCGAAGGCGACGGCGACGGCGACGATGGCAGCTGAAGCGATCGCCGCATCGGTATTCGTCAACGCGCCTCCCGAGCGGGTGTACGAGTACTTCACCCGCCCCGAGGCGATCGTGCGCTGGATGGGTGACTACGCCCTGCTCGAAGCGCAACCGGGTGGCCGCTTCACGCTCGACATCAAAGGCACGCCTGTACGCGGGCGTTACCTCGAGCTCGAGCCACCCCACCGGCTACTGATCAGCTGGGGCTACGCCGGATCGGAGCGCCTTCCACCCGAAGCAAGCACGGTGGAGGTGAGGCTGAGCGCCCAACCGGGCGGAACACGCGTCGAGCTTGAGCACCGCGACCTTCCCGACGAACAGACCGCAGCCCACGCCAGCGGCTGGACGCACTACCTCGCACGCCTCCAGAGCGCAGCCGCAAACGGCGACGCCGACCCCGATCCCGATCCCGGCATGTAAAACGATACGCTTGACAGGTGACCATATGGTCACATATAGTGGCCCGCGTGGACATGGACTCGGTGTTCAAGGCGCTTGCCGATCCGACGCGACGGGATCTGCTGGACGTGCTGTTCGAGCAGGATGGTCAGCCTCTCAGCGCGCTTGAGAAGCGAGCCGAGATGACCCGTTTCGGGGTTATGAAGCACCTGAAGGTGTTGGAGGAGGCGGGGCTGATCGTGACCCGGCGGCGAGGCCGGGAGAAGCTGCACTTCCTCAACGCGGTCCCGATCCGCCTGGTCCATGACCGGTGGGTCAGCAAATACGCCGAACCCTGGGTCGCCACGCTGAGTGAGCTCAAACGCGACATGGAGGAAAACGGAATGGAGAAGGTCTTCGAGATCTACATCAAAACCACCCCGGAGCGGCTCTGGGAGGCGATCACCAGCAGCGAGATGCGCCGCAGATACAACTTCGGCGCCGGCGTGGAATCTGACTGGAGCCCGGGTTCTCGCTATGAGACGGTGCACCCCGAGGCTCCCGGGATCCTTAGCGAGGGCGAGAACCTCGAGGTCGAACCGCCCCGCAAGCTGGTTCAGAGCTACCGGGCGCTGTGGAGCGATGACGTCAAGCGCGAGGGAACCTCCCGCGTCACCTGGGAGATCGAGTCCGTGGGGGACTCATGCAGGTTGACGGTTACCCACGATCAGCTGCCCGAGGGCGCTCCCAGTGCCCTCTACGGCGGCTGGCCGATGATCCTTTCGGGACTGAAGACACTTCTCGAGACCGGCGAGACGCTCACCACACCCGGATCACTGATGTACGGAAGACCCAGTTCGGCGGCTTGAGAGTGCCGCGCAGCCAGCAATCGACCAAACCAACCCGAGGAGGGCAAGATGACCAACCGTTCTGACCGACCTGAGATCGCGAACATCCACACGGTGGGAGTCCCGGTGAGCGATCAGTCGCGCTCGCTTGACTTCTATGTCGGCAAGCTGGGCTTCGAGAAACGCCTCGACGCCCCCTTCGGCGACAGTCGCTGGCTTGAGGTCGCCCCCCATGGCGCCACGACATCAATCGCGCTGGTCTCAGCGCCTGAAGGCGCCCCGGTCGGAGTCGATACTGGCATCCGCCTCGGCACCACCGACGCTGAAGCCGACCACGCCGCCCTGATCGCCCAGGGCGTCGACGCCGACGCCGAGATCATGCGGATGGGCGACTTCGTGCCGCCGATGTTCACCTTCCGCGATCCCGACGGCAACCGCCTCGTGATCGTCCAGCAGACATGAGCGCTACCTCCAGAGACAACAAGATGAGGTTTCCATGGCAACCACGACGAAACCCGCTGTCACGAGGTTGAACAGCAGTTCACCGCCGAACTGCAGAAATGAGCTGGACCGACTTGAGAGACTCGGTGTGTAGGTTCTGATTGTTATTCATTAGTGATCGCTTGCACCGTCGAGCGGCGAGCGTCTCGAACTCGACGGGTGGATGGCGCCGAGGGCGCCGTGGACACGGTCGTGGTTGAACCACGAGATGTCGTCGAGGATCGCAAGCTCTAGCGTGTGACTCCGGTGGGGGCGGACGCCGTGCCGGCGACGACGTGATGCCGATAAGCGTCCGTTTTCGACGCTTATCGACATCAGCGTCCCCTCGGCGACCCCCGGCGGCCCCGGCTGGGTCTTGGTGGGCCGTACGCGGTAGGCGATCAGCTCGGTCTTGAAGCTGTCGACGAAGCTCAGCTACGGGTCGTCATACGCATCGCCGACGCTTCCGACCGGGCGCCATCTCGGTTCCGAGTTGGTTATCCGCCTCCGACACGCCGGCGTGGGCCCTCAGCGGCGATAGGTAAACCGCGTCACACATGTGGCCTTGGGACCGGTCCCCTCCGGCGACGGCCGGCGCGTTTGGACCTGGGCGACAGCGCAAGCTCGCAGCACCAGAGGCGTGGCCGGACACGCCGTGGTCGGGGGGGCCTGTCCAAATGGCGCTGTGCTCTGCGTCGATGTGAGTGAGGCTGCCATCGGCAGCGTCAGGAGACAATCCAGAGAACGGAGCGCATCGTGAGTCTTAAGGGTCAAGTGGCACTCGTGACCGGTGGGAGCCGGGGAATTGGGGCGGCGGTCGCCCGGGAGTTGGCGAACGATGGAGCAGCAATTGCGCTGACGTACGTGAACGCGGCGGATAAGGCCCGGGAGGTGGCCTCGGAGATCGAGGCGGGTGGCGGGCGCGTAGCGGTGATTCATGCCGACCATGCCGATCCTGTGGCGCCACGGGCGGCTGTCGAGCAGACGGTCCGGGAGCTGGGTCGGCTTGACATTCTGGTCAACAATGCCGGGATCTTTGCCGGCGGCCCGCTGGAGGACGCATCGGTGGAGGAGCTGGACCGGATCCTCGCCGTCGACGTCCGCGCGGTGTTCCTGGCCTCCCAAGCCGCAGCTGGTCATATGACCAGCGGTGGGCGAATCATCAACATCGGCAGTGCGCTCGCAGAGCGTGTGCCCGGCCCGGGCCTGACCCTTTACTCGATGTCCAAGTCTGCGCTGGTCGGTCTCACCAAGGGCCTCGCCCGTGACCTGGGACCCAGGGGAATCACCGCGACCCTAGTCCAACCAGGGGCGATCGACACCGACATGAACCCGCAGGACGGCCCCGCTGGTGACTTTCTACGAGCCGTGACCGCGCTGGGGTACTACGGCCAGGTGGGGGACATCGCCGCCGCGGTGGCCTACCTGGCTGGAAGTGGTGGCAGGTACATCAACGGTGCGGCGCTCACCGTCGATGGTGGACTCGCTGCCTGACTCGGGTGCCGGCCAGTCGGCGGACGCTTGACGCGCTCTGGCGCCACGGGAAGGACGCGGGATTCGCGATGCCGGCGAGGGGATTGTCCAAATGCGGGTGGCGGCTGCGTCTTATGGGTGTGGGCGCGTATCGTCAGTGAACGCTAAGCCGAGGAGGCGTGATGTCGGAGTACATGCTCTTGTTGTATGCCCCTGAGGTCGACGAGGAGGGGCAGGCGGGGAGATGGGCGGAAATGCCTCGGTGGCTGGAGATCACCGAGAGTTTGCGCGACGCGGGCCTGCTTGTCTCCAACGGTCCTTTACACGGGGTGGAGACCGCGACAACGGTGCGGGTCCGGGGCGACGAAACGGAGTTGACCGACGGGCCGTTCGCCGTGACCAAGGAGGTTCTGGTCGGCTATTACATCTTGGACTGCGCTGACCTCGATGAGGCCTTACGATGCGCGGCGCAGCTCCCAGCCGCGGAGTATGGCTCGATCGAGGTGCGCCCAATGGTCGATGTGAGCATGATGGCGATGCCCGACGATGCGGCGGCTCGCCGAGCGTGAGCACCCGGAGGGAGTGGCTGGCGGGATCGATGATCCAGCCGCTGCTGCCGCCGCTCGCGCGTTTCGTGATGACCGCGCGTCGGTGCTTGCGACTCTGATTCGCCATGTCGGCGATTTTCAACTCGCGGAGGATGCGTTGCAGGATGCGTTTGCGTCCGCAATCGTCGCGTGGCCTCGTGATGGCGTGCCGGATAACCCGCGAGCGTGGCTTACGACGGCGGCCCGGCGGCGCGCGATCGACCGCCTGCGACGCGACCGATCCGTTCTCGATCGCGCCGGTCGGCTGGCCGAGCTGGTGCGACTCGACGCGCAAGAGCATCCTTCCGTGAGCGAGGAGAGCGCGATCCTCGATGACCGGCTGCGGTTGATCTTCACCTGCTGCCACCCGGCGCTAGAGCTTCAGGCGCGGGTCGCGTTGACGCTGCGTGCGCTGGGCGGCTTGACGACCGGAGAGATCGCCCGGGCGTTCCTGGTCTCAGAGCCGACGATGGGCAAGCGGATCGTACGCGCGAAACGCAAGATCGCCGACGCGCACATTCCCTACCGGGTGCCTTCTGACGCCGAGCTCTCAGACCGGTTGCGCGGTGTGCTGCGGGTGGTCTATCTCATCTTCAACGAGGGGTATTCGGCGAGCGGCGGCGAGCAGCTCGTGCGCAGCGAGCTATGCGGGGAAGCCGTCCGTCTCGGGCTGCTGCTGTCGCAGCTGATGCCTGACGATGCGGAGGTCTGGGGCCTGCTGGCGTTGATGTTGTTGCACGATGCTCGTCGTAAGGCGCGGGTCGACGCCGACGGGCACTACGTCGCCTTCGACGAGCAGGATCGGTTGCTGTGGGACCGAGAGAAGATCCGAGCCGGGCTCCAGGCACTCGAACGGGCGGGGCGCTTACGCCAGCCCGGCCCGTATCAGCTGCAAGCGGCCATCACCGCCCTTCACGTCGATGGCTCAGACCGCTCCTGGACCGACTGGAAGCAGATCGCCGAGCTGTACGGGGCGCTTGCGAAGCTCAGCCCCACGCCGGTCGTCGAACTCAATCGCGCCGCCGCGGTCGGGTTCGCATCAGGTCCACACGCCGGTCTTGAACTGCTCGAGCCACTGCTTGACGAGCCGTTGCTCGAGCGCTACCAGCCGCTGTACGCGACGCACGCCGACCTGCTCCGCCGCGCCGGAAACCTCAAGGGCGCTGCGCACGCTTACGAACAGGCGATTGCGCTCAGCACAAACCCTGTCGAGCGTGCCGAGCTCGAACGACGACTGCAGACCCTGGGATGACTCAGGCTGGCCGGCGCCCTGCGGGGATCAGCTGCGCCCAGACTGCCGGTCATTTACCGGACCGTTGACGTCCGACTCGATGACGGCCGACCCTCCGCGCGTATGACACGAGCGACCGCGAGCATTCCGTGTCATGGCATTCACGACTCTCCGCAAAGCGGCACCCAGGTCGCCGACGCCCTCGGGCGGCGATGCTCGGGTCCGTCCTCGCGGACACCAAGACTTTCCACGAGCTTAGGTTCACTGGCTGAGACCGGGCCGCGCTGTCACCTCTACGGGTGAGTTCGCGTTGAGCTGGGGCGGAAGACCGTCCGGACGCGAACGCCGCAGAGTTACGTGAGACCTGGCGTCCAAATGCCCAGCGCTGTTGCGTCTACTTGACGACCTCGCCCATCGGGGGCGACACGGCATAAGGAGCGGCTAGATGACCCGACCTTCTTCGACGACGATCCCGGGGGCCTGACCATGGGCTCCCTCGCAGAGACGACCCTCCTGTCCCTCGACGGCCAGGTACGGGATCCGATGCGGTTCGCGATGCCCTACTTCGACGCGGACGCGCAAAGCGACGCGATCGACGTGCTGGAAGCTCATGACGCCATGGTCTTCGGACGCGCCACCTTCGAGGTACTCGGCGCGGCGTGGGCAAACCAGTCCGGGGAATTCGCCGATCGCCTCAACGCGATCCCGAAGTACGTGATGTCCTCGACCCTGACCCAGACGAACTGGAGCAACTCGAGCATCGTCGGCGGCGACCCGGTCGAGCAGGTCGAGGCGCTCAAGGACCAACACCCGCGCGGCCTCGTGATCTACGGCCACGGCCTGCTCAGCCGCACTCTGCTTGCCTACGGGCTGATCGACACGGTGCGGTTCAACCTGCACCCGGTGGTCGTCGGCGGTGAAGCTGAGCCGCTTCAGCCGGATCCGAGCGAGTTCCGGCTGATCAGTGCACGGACGCGTGACTCCGGCGTCGTCGTGCTCGACTACGTCACCACGTCGGAGACCCGCTGATGGCGACGGCAACCACCCTGAGGACCCCAGACCCCACCGCGGCGTCGCGTCTGCGCTGGACGCTGATCCTCGCATCCCTCGGTGCCTTCATGACCTCGCTGGACGTTGTCGTCGTCTCGACCGCGCTCCCCACGCTCCAGAGGCATTTCGGCGCCAGCCTCTCCGACCTCGAATGGACGATCAATGCCTACAACCTGGCGTTCGCCTGTCTGATGCTCACCGGCGCCGCTCTCGGCGACCGCTTCGGGCGCCGACGGCTGTACGTGCTCGGACTCGGACTGTTCACCTCGTCATCGATCGCCTGCGCCCTGTCGGGCAGCGTCTCCAGCCTGATCGCGGCCCGCGTCTGCCAGGGGATCGGCGCCGCAGTCATCCTTCCGCTCACCCTCACACTCATCAGCGACGCCTTCCCGCTGGAAAAGCGCGGCGCCGCCATCGGGATCTGGGGGGCGATCACCGGCCTCGGCGTCGCCGCGGGACCGGTCCTCGGCGGCCTGCTCATCAAGGACATCGCGTGGCAATGGATCTTCTGGATCAACGTGCCGGTGGGCATCGTGTCGATGGTGTTGTGCACGATCAAGCTGCGCGAGAGCCGGGGCGACCGCCCACAGCTTGACCTCATCGGCGTCGTCCTCGCCATCGGCGCCTTGTTCGCGTTGACTTGGGCGCCGGTCCGCGCGCCGTCGGTCGGGTGGGGCAACGCCGAGGTGCTCGGATCCCTCGCGGCGGGCAGCGCGCTGATGGTCGGGTTTCTCTCGTGGCAGCGCAACGCGCGCTACCCGATGCTTCCACTGCAGTACTTCCGTCGCCGCGGCTTCTCCACCGCCAACGGCGTCGCGTTCTTCCTGGCCTTCTCGCTGATCGGCTCGCTATTCATGATCGCCCAGATGTTCCAGACCGGCCTCGGCTATGACCCCCTACAGGCCGGGCTACGGATCCTGGTCTGGAATGCCATGCCCATGCTCGTTGCGCCGATCGCGGGCACGCTGTCAGACAAGATCGGGAACAAGCCGTTCATGGCGGGGGGCCTGGTGCTTCAGGGCGGGGGCCTGCTGTGGCTCGCGCTGGAGGCCGAGCCCGGCGTCGGCTACGGGAGCCTGATCTGCCCGCTGATCGTGGCCGGAATCGGCATCTCGATGGTCTTCCCGACCGTCGCCAACGCGGTCGTCGGCTCCGTGCCGATCACCGACTCCGGCGTCGCGGCGGGCACCAACAACACGATGCGCGAAGCCGGCGGCGTGTTCGGCGTCGCGGTCCTGGCCGCCGTGTTCGCCGCCCATGGCGGCTACAGCTCGCCAGCCGCCTTCATGCATGGCTTCCGCGCCGCCGAGATCGCCGCCGCCGGAGCGGCAATCGTGGGCGCGGCCATCGCCATGCTGGCCCCGTCCAAAACCAACGCCGTCGCCGCGGAAGCGCTCAACGCGTCGCCGACGGCGCCGCCACGCCCACAAGAGGCGTGACCGAGGTTGGCAATCGATCAGCTCAAGTTCTCGATCGTGGTGGCGCTGATCTCGCTGCCCCGGAGGGTCAGCACCACGAGCCCGTGCGCGCGGACCGGACCCCTCGCGGCCCACTCGAAAGGCCCAAGCTGAAATGTCCCCAACCACACATGTAATCGTGCGCTACAAGGTCAAGGCCGGCCACGTCCGGAACAACGAGGAGCTCGTCCGCGCCGTCTACCAAGAGCTCGAGCAGACACAGCCCGCCGGGCTCCGCTACTCGACGTTCAAGCTCGACGACGGCCACACCTTCATCCATCTCGCCGAGACTCAGGACGGCCACCGCCCGCTACCCGAGCTGGGCGCATTACCGAGCTGGCCATCCGCTCGAATCCGACGACGCCGCGACCGAGTCGCAATGCCAGGCATCAACGCTGGGTTCCGAGCACTGGCGGTGGCCGACGGACTACGTACGGCTAGGCGTCGCCGGTATGCGCTGGCGCGGCGAGCTCTCCTTGGTCGCGGGCGCGGATCGCGAGGTCGACGAACGGGCGAGCAAAGGGGCTGGCGCCGGCGGCTCGCCAAGCGAGGACGACCGCGGCACTGGCGGAGGCACCCGCGAGCGTCCGGACCGCGATTCCGCGAGCCCGGCGGGGCGCATTGGTTGCGGTGAGCAGCGTCCAGCCCCGGCCCGCACTGATGATCGCCAGCGCCTCTTGAAGGTCTTCCATGGGCGGCCCGAGCCGCGGCTGCAGACCAGAGCGGTGGCAGACGGCGAGCAGCTGATCGTGCATGCCCGGGTTCGCGGAGCGGGGCCCGAGCAGGAGCGGCAGCGAGGCGAGATCGACGAGCGAGACCGGGGCGCCGGGCGCGTGACGTTCCGGTAGCACCGCTAGCAGCGGCTCGCTCCAGAGCTCGGACATGCAGAGCCCGTTGATGTCGATCGGAGCGCGGACGAACGCGACATCGAGGTCACCGTCGCGGAGAGCCTGCGCCTTGGCAGGAGTGTGAGTCGCCTCAAGGCGGACGCTGACGTTCGGGCACTCTTCAGCGAACCGTCCGAGAAGGAGGTTCAGGTTGGCGGCGATGCCTTTCGTGGTGCCGACCCGCAGCTCGCCCTGCTCGCCACGCACGAGCGCGCCGGCGGCGTGGACGAGGTCATCGCTGGCGCTCAGTGTCCGATGGGCGCTCGGCAGCAGCTTCGCGCCGGCGCCGGTCAACGCCACGTGGTGGCTCGAGCGCTCGAACAGAACGACGCCGAGCTCATGTTCAAGCCGCCGGATGAGCTGGCTGATCGACGGCTGAGCGATCCCCAAGCGCTCTGCCGCGCGACCGAAGTGCAGCTCATCGGCCACGGTCACGAACGCGGCGAGCTGGCGCAGCTCCATGCGGCGACGATAGCGATACGTAATCGCAGCCAGTGCATCCAGGCCATTGCCGACATCCCGACGAAGCCCTGAAATGCAGACACCACACCAACGAAGCCAGGAGGTCCAAGAAAGTGCTTGCTCTGATTCGGGACGGACGCCACGACCCGCCAGTGACGCTGCGGGAGGTGACCGCGCCCGAGCCCGCCCCGAACGAGGCCCTAGTCGACGTATATGCCAGTTCACTGAACCGGGGAGAGCTGGCCCTGCTCGCGGGGCGACCCGACGGCTGGCGCCCTGGCCAGGACATCGCCGGGGTGATCGCTCAACGCGCCGGCTCAGGCGAAGGGCCGCCTGTCGGCGCTCGCGTTGTCGGCCTCGTCGAGAGCGCGGGCTGGTCACAGCGAGTGGCGGCGCCGGTTGCCCGGCTGGCCGAGCTCGATGACGCTGTCTCGTTCGAGCATGCCGCAACGCTTGGCATCGCCGGCCGAACCGCGCTGCGTACAGTGCAGCTTGCCGGGCCGCTGCTCGGACGCACAGTGCTCGTTCTCGGAGCCGGCGGCGGGGTCGGGCACCTGGCGGTGCAGCTCGCCGCCCTCGCCGGTGCCCGGGTCACCGCGCAGCTGCGAGACCCGGCGCGCGCGACCGAGCTCATCGACGTGGGTGCCGAGCGCGTGGTCACCGGCGATCAGCTGCAGACAGCCACGTTCGACGTAGTGCTCGACGGCGTGGGCGGAGCGTGGCTGCACAGGGCCATCGACGCGATCCGCCCCGAAGGTACGATCGTTCTCTTCGGCGCCGCCGACCCAGAGCCGGCCAAGCTCACGCTGCTTGACTTCATCGGCCACGAGGGCGCGCGAATCCTTACCTACTTCTCCTACGCGTCGGGAGACGAGGCGAGCATCGGCGCCGACCTCGCCACGCTCGCCGAGCTCGTCGCCCGCGGCCTGCTGCGCCCAGCCGTTGATGTCGCGATCGATTGGCACCAAGCCGACCGGGCGATCACTGCCCTCGGCGCAGGCCATGTCAATGGGAAGGCCGTACTCACCATTCACCCATCAAACAACGCAGAAGCAGCGTCCAGCCCGACGCTGGACGCTCACACGACGGCGCCGGCGTAGTCCTACGCCGAGGATGCGATGTCTGCCGGGTGCAGCCTCGGCGATTCGAAACTCGAGTGCGCGTTCGGCACAACCGGACGCGGAAGGAGACCTGATGAAAGCGGTTGTGGTGGACGAGTTTGGTGGGCCGGAGTCGCTACGGCTCCAGGAGCGACCCGAGCCCACGCCGGGGCCCGGACAGGTTGCGATCGACGTGGCCTACGCGGGGGTCAATCTCGCCGACGTGCAAGCCCGCGCGAGCGGGCACCTGGTGCGGTCGCTGCCGTTCGCGCCGGGGCTCGAAGCATCCGGGCACATTCGCGCGGTCGGCCAGGGGGTGACCGATCTGACGGTCGGACAGCCGGTGACCGCGCTGACGCTTGGGGGGGCCTACGCCGAGGTGGTCCTCGCGTCCGCCACGCTGACCTTCGCCGTGCCCAGAGGGCTTGACCTGCGCAGGGCAGCCACGCTTCCGGTCGTGTTGCCCACGGCCCATGCGCTCATCCACGAGGTGGGGCGCCTGCACGAGGGCGACTCCGTACTCGTCCACAGCGCCGCGGGCGGCGTGGGCACAGTCGTCGGCCAGATTGCTCGCCTCGCCAACGCCGGTGCCATATTCGGGGTCGTCTCCAGGCCCGAGAAAGCGCAATACGCGCGGCAGTTCGGCTACGACGACATCTTTCTGGCCGACGACTTCGACGTGCGGGTGCGCGCCGCCACCAGCGGGCGGGGTGTCGACGTCGTGCTCGACCCAGTCGGTGGCGAGACGTGGCGGCGCAGCCTCGACGTTCTCGCGCCCTTTGGGCGGCTGGTCTCGTTCGGCAACGCCGCCGGCGAGCAGCCGTGGACGGCGCAGTTCAGTGCGTTGACTCCCGCGTCAGCCGGCGTCAGCGGCTTTAGCATCAGCACGCTCGCCGCCACAGCGCCGCAGACCTTGCGTGGGGTCGCCGATCGGGCCTTCACGCTCGCCGCCGAAGGGAAGGTCGAGTTGCCGATCACCGGCGACTACGAGCTTGGGGAAGCCGCCGACGCGCACCGGCTCCTGGAGAGCCGCGAGAGCACCGGCAAGATCGTACTGCGGCCCAATGGGGCGACCGCCTGACGGGCCCCGCTGCTGGCCGCGCACGGTGTGGTCCGCACCATCGGATCTCGGACGATCCTCGACGACGTCGCGCTGACGGTCGACGACAGCACGCGGGTCGCGCTTGTCGGTCGCAACGGCTCGGGTAAGTCGACGCCGCTGCGCGTGCTCGCCTGGAGCGCGCCGCCTGCGCCCGGTCCGATCACCGGCAGCGTCGACCCCGCACCAGCGGCGAGCCCGACAAGTCCCTGCGCCATCTCTACACCGAGACAGCGCAGCGGTTGTCGGGCGGCGTGGCTGGGCAGTAGGCCTGACGGGCTGCCAAGGTCGAGATCCCCGACAAGCCCTGGCAGGACAAGGCGGCGCGTCTTCGGTTCGCCGCCGCGTCGCAAGGGAATGGTGTGGTGGCGGTTGGAGGGGGTGGAGGACATCGGCGATGCAGCGGGCGTGCTAGGCGTGGTGGGCGCGGTCCGCCGAACCGGCCGGGCAGCGCGGCGGATCTGGCGCTGCAGGTGCCGGCGGCTGCCTGCCCGCCTTTCGGGCCGTGGTGCACCACATCGCGCTCAGATTCGGCTTCGACCTCAAAACTGATGCCTCGTGTGCGGCGCTGGCTTTCTGCCGACAGCCTTGAAAAAGCTGTAGCAGAACGCGCCGTCGGGATGAGTCGTCCGGGACAGGGCGCTGACGCCGGCGTCAAAGCTCGCCGGGTCGGTCAGACCTTGCCGGATCGCCAGTTCGCGGACGCCCTTGATCATTGCGATGAACGTCTTGGTCGTGAAGCCATTGACGAGCTCTGGTCGGCTGGCGTCGGCGTATACGACGCGAGGTGAGACATGGACCGCCTCGAATCCCGCGGCGACCATCAGCGGGTAGACCTGCCGGCCGATCAGGGCATTGCCGCCAGACTGCGCCTGGAGGTCGATCTGGCACTGGATCGCGGCACGGGCAGTCGCGCTGTCGGGGTGAAAGAACGCTGAGCCATGGTCGCCTTCGATGACCGTGACCGTGCCTCCGGGCCGCAGTACCCTGCCAAGGGCGGCCAGAGCCTCGGCCGGCCGGTTGACGTGCTCGAGCACAAAGCACACAAATATGTGATCAAAGCTCTCGGGTCCGAAGCGAAGCGCGAAGATGTCGCGCTGACAGAACTCCACGTTGGTCAACCCCAGCCGACCGGCTCGCCGCTTGGCTTCGGCGACCGACTCGGCGGACACATCGACCGAGACGAATCGGGCCGCCGGGCTTCGACTGGCGAGCGTCACCGTCTGCGCCCCGACGCCGCATCCGGCCTCCAGTACTGTGCTCTCAGCACCGTAGACGGTATCTCCGTGCAGAAGGTCGATGAGCGTCCCGGCCTGATCCTGCAGCCGCTCGCGCTCGCGCTCGTGATAGCCGTGGAGATAGAGCTCAGTCATTGCTCGACGCGCTCAACCGGCGCGCCGACTCCCAGCGGCGGGGAGCCGCCTGGTTCCGGAGCGGGCAGTGTGCGAGGTGACTGGTTTGCGGCTTTCCGTCGATCCGAGGCGGAGAGTCCGCGCTCGTAGTTGGCGCGCAGCAGCGCCAGTACTTCGAACACAGCCCGGTCGCTGTCGAGCGCGATCGTCACCCACCCTGAGTCCGGACGCCAGCGATGCTCGCGTGCGGCGTCGGCACCGACCAGACGATCGCGCAGCACCCGCGGGAGCGGCAGGTCGGCGATACGATCGCCGTGGAGATGCCCGAGCTCGCGGCGCTGGAGGTAGAACGCAGTAGCGCCGAAACGTCCGCGCTCTGTGTGTACTCCGGGCCAGCCGAGCACCTCGGTGCGGATGTGCCGGCTGGGGACCAGGTTGCTGTGGCGAGGGATCATCTGCTGTGTCATGCCCATGCTCTTTCTCGAAGTTGCTGTCTGCTTGTTTCGACGTAGCGGCGGCCACGAACGTGACATCGGGAGGGTGGGCGTCCTGCAACTGCTACAAAATTCGACTGCTCCTCGCGCACCTCGCACGCCCGTACGAACGTGTCTCGGTCGATATCTTCAACGGAGAGACCCTCAGCGACGCGTACGCGCGTGTCAACCCGATGCGCACCACGCCGGTCCTGGAGCGCGGGGACGGGCGCCGTCTCGCTGACTCCGCAGCGATTCTCGTGTATCTCGCGAGGGGCACCAGTTATCTGCCGGAGGACGCGTTCGCGATGGCGGACGTCATCCGTTGGCTCATCTACGAGCAGACAGAGGTGATTCCGATGATCGGCGGACTGCGCTTCCGGCTCTTGACCGGACGGCTGACCGCTGACGATCCCGAGGCGGTGCGTCGCCTCACCTCCGGCGCAGAGATCCTCACGCTGCTCGACGGGCACCTCGCCAAGCACGAGTTCTTTGTCTCCGAGCGCTACACGATTGCCGACATCGCTCTCTATGGCTACCTCCACGTTGCCGCCGACGCCGGGTTCATCGTGCAGCCCTATCTCCATCTGCTCGACTGGCTGCAGCGCGTCGCGCGCCAACCCGGATACGTCAACGACCTCGTGCCGTACGGCGAGAACGCCGCGCCTGGCGCCGGGCGCTCCATCTACGACTGAATCCGATCAGCGGGCATTCCGGGCCTGACGAGTCACCTGGCGGGCGGCCCGTCCTGCGATCCGGCGCTCGATCGAGGTTCGCGAGGCGATGACACCCAAGGAGCGAACATTCACCGCGTCACCGTCGTATCCGTCCCTGTCGGCGACCAAGCCGCGGCAAAGCGCTTCTACGTCGAACAGCTCGGCTTCGACCTACTCGCCGAAGCGACGTTCGGGGACGACCTCGAGCGCGACTACCAGAAGATGACATCCCACGGCGTCGCGTTTCTCGGGCCGCCGTCCACGCAGCCCGGCGGAACGTTCGCCACGCTCGTCGACCCTGACGGCAACCAGATGAGCCTTCGGCAAGCCGGCAGCCCCATCAACGTCTGAGTTCATTCGGTCCCAAGGCGGTCGTCTAGCGACCCGCGGAGCAAGACAATGGGCCTCGTCTGTCTGGCTTGGCGATCAGCCTCCCACGCGGCGAGGGGGCCGGGGAACGGTGTCGGCATGATCGCGAGCTCGGCGTCGGCGTCGCGGAGCGCGAATATTGCGCGGCCGCTGTCATGGCACCGCATGCGGATCCAGTCGAAGGCGCGCAGACATCGGTTGAGACGTTCTGAAGACGTCACGTTCAGCGCCTTTGGAGCGTCATTCGAGTGATCGCCAGCCGAGTGGTGACCGTGGCTACGAACGCTCGTGGCGACGCGAGCCGCTCGCCGGCTTGGAGCGCCTGATGGACGCGCAAGAGCGCTTCCTGCACCACGTCCTCGGCCTCAGAGACGC